>NZ_CP059851.1:3202500-3364212 GCF_014117445.1 Sandaracinobacteroides saxicola
CTTCGCCTTGCCATGCACCCGCTCCACCTCAACCGCGAACCCCGGCACGTCCACCCCTTCACCCTTCCCGGTCTCCACGCTGCACAACGTCGCCGGCGTCAGCCAGCCCAGGCGCGCCAGCCGGTCCAGTGCCACCGCGCCGGCGCCGCTGCCATAGGGCGGGTCGAGCAGCAGCAGGTCGAAGGGCGCGTCGACTGCGCGCAGCGTCATCACCGACTGCATGCGGACCTCCGCCACCGCGCCCAGCCTGGCGATATTGGCCTTCAGCGCCGTCACCGCCGCGCCATCCTGCTCCACGAAGGTGCAATGCGCCGCCCCGCGCGACAGCGCCTCCAGCCCCAGCGCGCCCGAGCCTGCGAACAGGTCGGCCACCCGCAGCCCCTCGAAACTGCCCAGCCGGCTGGTCAGCATCGAAAACAGCGCCTCGCGCGCGCGGTCGGCGGTCGGCCGCGTCGCCTCCCCTTTCGGCGCCAGCAGCGGCCGGCCGCGCCATTGCCCGGCGATGATCCGCATGGCTCAGCCCTTGCGCGGCGGACGCGGGCGCGACGGGCGAAGCACTTTCGCGCCGCCACGCGGTGGTCGCGTCGTCAGCTCGCCGCCATCATCCTTCAGCGCCCGCGGTGTCCTGCGCGGACGCTCGGCCGCCACCGTCTCGCGCCGCGGTGCCGCCGGGCGCGCGGGCTTCGCGCCAGCATCCTTGGGCGCGGGCCCCGCCACCTTTAGCATCCGCCGCAGCTCCCGCACATGGTCGGGCGTCGCTTCCCCCACGGCGCGCGGCGGCAGGTCGGCGAGCGCGAAGGGGCCATAGCCGACGCGGATCAGCCGGCTGACCTGCAATCCCATCGCCTCGCACAGCTTGCGCACCTCGCGGTTCTTGCCCTCCGCCAGCGTCATCGTCAGCCAGAAATTGCGCCCGGCGCCGCTGCGATCCACGTCCGCGGTGACCGGCCCGTACCGAACACCCGCCAGCGTCACGCCGGTCGCCAGCGCCTCCAGATCGCGCTGCTTCACCTCGCCATAGGCGCGCACGCGATAGGTGCGCGGCACGCCCGAGGCCGGCAGTTCCAGCGCGCGTTTCAGCTCGCCGTCGTTGGTCAGCAGCAGCAGCCCTTCGGTATTGAGGTCGAGCCGCCCCACCGGCATCAGCCGCGGCAGGCCGGGGGGCAGCGCGTCATAGATGGTCGGCCGCCCGGCGGGATCGCGCGCGGCGGTCAGGAACCCGGCCGGCTTGTGGAACAGGAACAGCCGGGTCGACTCCGCCTCCGCCACCGGATGGCCGTCCACTGTCACGCCGGCCAGGTTCTGCAGCACGGTCGCCGGCGTGGTCAGCGGCACGCCGTTCAGCGCCACCCGCCCCTCCGCGATCATCCGTTCGATGTCCCGCCGGCTGCCTGCGCCGGCGCGCGCCAGCAGCTTGGCGATGCGGTCGCCCTTGCCATCCGGCTTCGCCGCCGCTCGTTCCGCCATCGCCACGCCGCGGTTGCGCCCGCGCCGCCCACCCGGCGCCGCCGGTTCGCGGGGGACATGAGATGCCCGTGGCGGGCGCGGATCAGCCATCGACCGGCACGCCGATCTCGGCCTTGGACGTGCGGATGGTCAGGCTGGTCTTGACGCTGGCGACGTTCGGCGCACTGGTCAGCTCGCTGGTCAGGAAGCTCTGGAACTCCTGCAGGTCGTGCGCCACCACCTTCAGGATGAAATCGATCTCGCCGTTCAGCATGTGGCATTCGCGCACCGGCTCCAGCGCCGCGACATGGTTCTGGAAGGCCTGAAGGTCGGCCTCCGCCTGGCTTTTCAGGCTGACCATGGCGAACACAGTGATCGGCCAGCCGAGCGCACCGGGTGCCAGCCGGGCATGATAGCCGGCGATGATGCCCGCCTCCTCCAGCGCCTTCACCCGGCGCAGGCAGGGCGGAGCGGTCAGGCCCACGCGGCTTGCCAGCTCGACATTGGTCATGCGGCCATCGGCCTGGAGTTCGCGCAAAATCTGGCGGTCGATCTCGTCCAGGATGTGGCGGCGGTGGTTTGTTTCGGTCATGCACTGCCGACTAGAACATCGTTACGCCCACGCCAAGGGAGCGCGGCGGTTGCACCGCCCGCCACCGCGCCTTAAATCGGGCGCGCAAAGGGGAAGCGCATGCACAGCAAGGTTCTGATCATCGGTTCCGGCCCGGCCGGCTATACCGCGGCGGTCTATGCCGCGCGCGCCGCGCTGAACCCGGTGCTGGTGCAGGGGCTGCAACCCGGCGGCCAGCTGACCATCACCACGGACGTGGAAAACTGGCCCGGCGACACGATGGTGATGGGCCCCGACCTGATGGCGCGCATGGCGGCGCAGGCGGAGCATGTCGGCACCAGGCTGGTTTCCGACATCATCGAATCGGTGGACCTGTCACAGCGGCCGTTCGTCGCCATGGGCGATGGCGGCACGCGCTACACCGCGGACGCGCTGATCATCGCCACCGGCGCCTCTGCGCGGTGGCTCGGCCTGCCATCGGAAACATCCTATCGCGGCAAGGGCGTGTCGGCCTGCGCCACCTGCGACGGCTTCTTCTTCCGCGGCAAGAAAGTGGCGGTGGTCGGCGGCGGCAACACCGCGGTCGAGGAGGCGCTGTTCCTGACCAATTTCGCCAGCGAGGTGCTGCTGATCCACCGCCGCGACACGCTGCGCGCCGACAAGACCAACCAGGCGCGCCTGTTCGCCCACCCCAAGGTGCGGGTGCGCTGGAATGCCGAGGTCGCGGAGGTGCTGGGCGATGGCCTGACCACCACCGGCGTCCGGCTGCTGGACACGAAAACCGGCGAAAGCGAGGACCACGCCATCGACGGCCTGTTCGTCGCCATCGGCCATGATCCGGCGACATCGCTGTTCCGGGGCCAGCTGGCGATGGACGAGGACGGCTATATCCTGGTCGATCCCGGCACGCCGCGCACCAGTGTTCCCGGGGTGTTCGCCGCCGGCGACGTCACCGACAAGACCTATCGCCAGGCGGTGACGGCGGCCGGCATGGGCTGCATGGCGGCGCTCGATGCCGAGCGTTTCCTGGCGCACGCCCCCGTGCCCGAACCCGCCTGATGCCCTTCGACTGGGACAAGCTGCGCCTGTTCCAGGTGGTCGCCAGCGCCGGCAGCTTCACCGAGGGCGCGCGGCGGCTGCACCTGTCGCAACCCGCGCTCAGCCGGCAGATCATCGCGCTCGAAGAAGCGCTGGGGGCCAAGCTGTTCCACCGCCACGCCCGCGGGCTGGCGCTGACCAACGAGGGCGAGCAGCTGTATCGCACCACCGATGGCATGGCGGACGAGATCGAGCGCACCCGCATGGCGATCGAATCGACCCGCAACCGCCCCACCGGCGAAATCCGCCTCACCACCACCGTCAGCTTCGGCTCGACCTGGCTGTCGCGCAACCTTGCCGCCTTCGCGCAACTCTATCCCGACATCCGCGTCAGCCTGAACCTGCGCGACGAGGAGATCGACCTTGCCCGCCACGAGGCCGACTGCGCCATCCGCTTCCACAAACCGCACCAGGCCGACCTGATCCAGCGCCCGCTGGTCGCCATCCGCCATCACCTGTGCGCCTCCCATGCCTATCTCGCCCAGCATGGCGAGCCGCAGCGGCCGCAGGACCTCGCCGGCCATCGCCTGATCGCTTATGGTCCCGAGGCGCCCGCCTACCTCAAGAGCATCAACTGGGCGCTCGACCTCGGCCATGACGGCCCCTCGCGCGAACCGGCGCTTGCCATCAACAACAGTTTCGGCGTGCTCCAGGCGGTGGAGGCGGGCGCCGGCATCGCGGCGCTGCCCAGCTACCTCATCGCCTTTTCGGACAAGGTGAAGCGCATCCTGCCGCAATCGCATGGCGCGGTGTTCCAGACCTATTTCGTCTATCCGTCCGAACTGAAAGGCTCGGTGCGGGTGGCGGCGCTGCGCGATTTCCTGGTCGCCCGCATGACCCCGGCCGGCATGGGCGAGGCCTGAGCGAAAAGGTCAGCCCCGCAGCCGCCCGAACAGCGCCGCCGCATGCGCCGGGTTTTCCGGCCGCACGAAGGGGAAGCTGATGTCCTCCCGGCCCTTCCAGGCATAGGGATCGTCGCCCGCCACCAGCACGATATCGCGATAATCCTCGCGCAGGGTGGGCGGGATGCCGAACGCCCAGGGCAGCAGCGACCGTGCGCTCATATAATGGTTGACCAGCGCGCGCCGGAACCCGCCCGGCGCGCGGTTGTCGAGCGAGCGGTGCAGCGTATAGCCGTTGAACAGCGCCACCCCGCCGGCGCGCACCGGCACCGGCACGCCTTCCTCCCGGTCGCCGGGAAAGCCATGCGCTTCCTGCCCATTGTCGAAGCGGGGATCGCCATGGTCGCGCACCGGCCACAGGATGCCATCGTGATGGCTGCCGGGCCGCATCCACAGGCAGCCATTCTCCGGCGTCGCGTCATCCAGCGCGATCCACACGCCGCACAGTGAGCGGTCGCGCGTCGGGATATAATGCTCGTCCTGATGCCAGGCCTGTCCGGGCTTGCCCGCGCTCTTCACGAACAGCATGGACTGCATCGCCTTCACATCCGGGCCGACCAGCTGCGTCAGCAGCGCCACGATCGCCGGATGCGCCAGCATCGCCGCCATCAGCGGGCTGGCCTTGTGCGGGAAATGGATGGCAAGGATCTCGGGCAGCGCCGCCTCTCCCCGGCCGGCGAAGGCTTCGGCACCCAGGATCGCGCCGCGCCCGCCGGTGGCGATCGCCGTCGCCTCCTTTCGCAGCGCGTCAATTTCCGCCGGCGTCAGCACATCCTGCACCACGACATAGCCATCGCGCGCGTAATCCGCCGCCAGCGTCATGCCGCCCGCCGCCACACCGGTTTCCAGATGTTGATCCGCGCCTGCATCGCCGCCACCGCCGGTGGCGCCAGGTTGCGGGTGCCGGCGCGGCCGTAGTGCCACACCATCGCCGCGCGGCGGCTGTCGGCCACATTGTCCGAGGATTTGTGCAGCAGATAGCTGTCGAACACCAGGAGGTCGCCCGGTTCCATCGTCACCGGCACCGCCGCGCGCTCATCCAGCCCCTCCACCTCCAGATAGCCATGGTTGGCCCCCGGCCGCCGGTCGGGCGCATGGGCATGGAGGTGCCGGTCGCGGTGGCTGCCGGGCAGCACCCACAGGCAGCCATTGTCCAGCGTCGCCGCCGAAATCGCCAGCCACAGGCCGATCTGCGGCTGCTGGTCGAAATTGAAATAATGGCTGTCCTGATGCCAGGGCTGTCCCCAGGCGCCCGGATTCTTCAGGATGAACATCGACTGGAAGACATCGACATCGGCGCCGCCCAGCAGGTCCGACAGCATCGGCCCGACGCGTGGATCGTCGCTGAACGCCGCGGTCGCCCCGAACAGGTGCGGGTTGAACAGTTTCGACACATGATCTTCCGGATTCACCGCACCCGCCACCGGCTTCGCCTCCGGCTGCACCAGCAGGCCTTCGGCGGTGGCATAGGCCGGTTCACCGGCATGGGCGGCGGGCGGATCGGCGCGGATGGCGGTGATGCATTCCGCCGCCATCGCCTCGCCGGTCCCCGCGAAGCCGCGCCGCAGGAAGAACCCGTCGCGGTCGAAAGCCTCGCGCTCCGCCTCGGTCAGCATCCCCTTGCCCCTACCGCAGTTTCAGGTCCAGCGAAACGCCCACGATGCGTCGCGCGTCCGCGCTCGGGAACTGGCTGTAGCTGCCCAGCCCGTTCGTGCCGGCCGCGTTGAGCACCGGCTGGGGAATGATCCGGCTGACGAAATGCTTGTCGAGCAGGTTGCGCGCGAACAGCGTCACCCGCCAGCGGTCGTCCGCCGCCGCCAGCGCCAGCGAGGCGCCCAGCAGGCCATAGCTGTCCTGCCGCAGCCCCGGATCGCCGTTGCTGGAATAGACCACATCGTCCCGCCAGAACCAGTTGACATTGGCGCCCACCTTCAAGGCATCGCTCACCGGCGTCTCATAATTCGCTTGCAAGGTGTAGGTGAACTTCGGCGCGTCCGTCAGCGGCAGGCCGTCGCCGGTCGTCACGCCCCCGCCCGTCGGGCTGACGCGAATGCACTGGCGCGGGTCGGTCCGCGGCGTGCCGAACGGCAGGATGGTCGCCCCCACAAAGCAGGCGATGTTCTTGAAATCCTTGTATTCGCTGTCGAGATAGGTGGCGGCGCCCGACAGGCTGAGGCCGGCCACAGGCCGCAGCATGATATCCGCCTCGATCCCCCGGGTGCTCAGCTTGCCGGCGTTGACGGTGGTGAAGCGCGACGGGAACACATTCTGGTCGAAGGCCTGCGCCTGGAAATTCTCGAAGTCGGTCTTGAAGGCGGTCAGGTTGAGCGTCAGTTTCCGGTCGAACAGGGTCGAGCGAAGGCCGATCTCGTAACTGGTCGGAATTTCCGGCTGCACGAACACCGGCGTCGCCGACACCAGCTGCTGGTCATAGGCCGGGCCTTTATAGCCGCGTGCGACCGAGGCGAAGGCCATCACGTCCGGCGCGGGATCGACTTGCGCGATGACCCGCCAGCTGAAATTGTCGGTGGTGATCCGGGCGCCCCGCACGTCCAGCGTCGGCCGGCCCGGGATCGCGCCCAGGGTACCCGACGGGCGCTGGCGCCAGTCGAAGCGCAGGATTTCGTCGGTATAGCGGCCCGATGCACTCAGCTTGAACCAGTCCGTGAACGCATAGCTGAGCTGGCCGTAGAGGGCCTTGTTGTAATTGTAGGTTTCGCTGTCGCGGCGGTTTCCCAACGTGCCGCCGGGCGGCAGCGGGACCCCGAGCGTGCCGGTCTGTTCATTGCCGCCGCGGTTGGCGACGTCGAAATAGAAAGCGCCGACCAGCCACTGGAACGCCGATTCGCCACGTGACGTCAGGCGGAGCTCCGCGCTGAACTGCTGCACCCGCGAATCACCGGCATTCACGTCCAGCACGTTCAGCGGCAGGATGTCGGGGTCATTGTTGTCGAACGCATTCCACTCGCGATAGGCGACGATGCCGGTCAATGTCGCAAAGCCGGCATCATAGTTCACCTCACCCGACACCCCCAATGTGTCGAGGTCCTGGAAGAAGCGCGCGCCGGCCGCGTTCCTGAGGTTGGTGGCGGATGGGACGATGCCCTGCGCCGCGTTCAGCGCGGCGAACGGCGTGCCGGGCGCCGCCACCCGGGCGGTCCAGGCGCAGCAGCGGGTGCGGCTTTCCGACCAGTCGCCGATGATCAGGATCGACAGGTCATCGACCGGTTCCGCCAGCAGCTGGCCGCGCACGATCCGTTCCCGCCGGTTGTTCAGCGTTTCGTTGCGGTTGATGTTGGTGATGATGCCGTCGCGGTCGGTGCTGGAGACCGCCAGGCGAAAGGCGCCGGTGGTGCCGATCGGCACATTGACCACGCCGTTCAGCCGCAGATCATCCCAGGTGGCATAGCTGGCACCGAGGTCGAGCGACAGCTCGTTGAGCCGGGGCCGCCTGGTCGTGATCACGATCAGCCCGGCCGACGCATTCTTGCCGAACAGCGTGCCCTGCGGCCCGCGCAGCACCTCCACGCGGTCGACATCGATCATGCTCATCGTGCCCATGCCGTTCCGCGACATGGGAATGCCGTCCACCACCACGCCGACGCTCTGCTCCACCCCGTCGCCGAAGATGGAGGTGCCGACGCCGCGGATCGACAGCCCCTCGCCGCGGGTGTTGGCGCTGTTGGCGAAGTTCAGGCTGGGGGTGACGAAGCGCAGGTCGGTGGGATTGTTGATGCCCTGGTTCAGCAGCGTGTCGCCGGAAATCGCGCTGATCGCCAGCGGCACGTCCTGCAGGCTCTGCCGGCGCAACTGCGCGGTCACCACGATCTCGTCGGGCGCCGCCTCCTCGGTCGCGGCGCGGGTCGGGGCATTGCCCGCGGGCTGGGCCAGGAGCGCGCTGCCCGGCAGGATCGCTGCCCCCAGCAGCAACAGCGTCCGGCGTGCAAAGGCGGTTGCGTCCATGATCACTCCCCTTCAGATGGTCCCTGTCAACGCCGTTGCCCGGCCCTGTTTCGCCAAGGGTTGCGCGTGACGGAAAAACAGTCAATCCTGTTTTTAACTTTGGGGAGGATGGGTCGGGCATGAGCATGAAAGGGTCTGCGAAGCCCGTTGCGCCGCGTGCGACCCGCCGGTCCACGCTACCACTCGTTGCGCCGCACCGCCCGCGCACCCAGGCCGAGCGGTCAGCGTCGATGCGCGCGCGCCTGCTGGAGGCGGCGATCGACTGCCTCAGCCGGCTGGGCTATGCCGCGACCTCCACCATCCTTGTCGCCGATGTCGCCCGGGTTTCGCGCGGCGCGATGCTGCACCATTTCGCCAGCAAGACGGCGCTGATGGGCGCCGTGTTCGAGCATATCTACACCGTCCACACCGATGCCTACGCCCGCATCGAGGTGCCGCGTGACCGCCCGCTCGAATGGCTCGACCGGCTGTTCGACACGGCGTGGGCGCTGTTCCGCGGCCCGACCGGGCTCGCCCAGTCGGAGCTGCTGCTGGCGACGCGGGCCGATCCGGAACTCGCCGCCGTGGTGCTGCCGCTGCATACCGCCATCCTCGCCCGCAGCGCCGATGGCCATGCCGCCGCCTTCGCCGCTGCCGGTTGCGCCGACCGGGCGCTGTCCGACACGCTGCTCAAAACCAATGTCGCCCTGCTGCGTGGTCTCGCTATGGACTCGGCGCTCGGCATGCCGCTCGCCGACTGCCAGCAGGTGATCGACGCGGCAAAGGCGCAGGCACGCGCCGCCATCCGCGCGGGGCGAGGCGCATGATGGGCCAGCGCACCCTGACACTGATGGCTGCCGCGCTGCTGGCGTGCGCGTTGCCTGCCAAGGCGACTGTCATGCCGCCAGCTTTGGACCCTTCCACGCTGCCGGCCACCGGCACCGTGCACCCGCGCTTCCAGTCCTACAATATCGAGATGGTGGAGGTGACCGGCGGCCGCTTCTGGAAGCCCTACCGCCTCGGCCCGCCCGCCTCGCCGGAGGACCGCTATGCCTACCGGCCGCCGCTCGACCTCGCCAATCCCCGGCTGGTGCGCCTTGCCGCCGCGCTCGGGCCGGCCATCGTGCGGGTCAGCGGCACCTGGGCCAACCGCACCTGGTTTCAGGCCCAACCAGGCACAACCCGCCCGCCCGGCTTCGACCAGACGCTGACCATGGCGCAGCTCGCCGGCCTCGCCCGCTTCCTGCGCGCCACCGACGGCGAGCTTTTGCTTTCCTTCGCGGGCGTTCCCCGCCTGCCCGACGGCCGCTGGGATCCGGCGCAGATGCAGGCGCTGGTCGCCGCCTCCCGCCGCGCCGGCATCCGCCTCATCGCCGGCCATTATCTCAACGAACCCAATCTGGTGCACCTGACCGGCACCCCCAAAGGCTACAGCGCCAACGAGTTCGCCCGCGATTCGGACCTTTTCGCCACCGCCTTCCGCCGCGCCGCCCCCGGCGCCCTGGTGCTGGCGCCCGATGCCGTCGGCCAGGGTCCGGCGATCGAGGCGCTGGCCCGCGCCGCCAACCAGCCCGTGCTCGGCGTCGAAGCGATGATGGCGCCGATGCGCGTGACGGTAGATGCCGTCGCCTACCACCATTATGGCGGCGTCTCCGAACGCTGCGCCACCTCCGGCCCGCTGGCGCTCACGGCAGCCTCGGCCTTCGACCCCGCCTTCCTCGCCCGCACCGACGCCACCGCCGCCTACTACGCGGCCCTGCGCGACCGCTTCGCGCCCGGCGCGCCGCTGTGGCTGACCGAGGTGGCGCAGGCGGCCTGCGGCGGCAGCCGCTGGGCCGCCACCTTCGCCGACACGCCGCGCTACATCGACCAGATGGGCCGCCTCGCCCGCGCCGGCGTGCAGGTCATCCTGCACAACACGCTCGCCGCCAGCGACTATGCCCTGCTCGACGAACGGGATTTCGCGCCGCGGCCGAACTACTGGGCGGCGCTGCTCTGGGCGCGTCTGATGGACCGGCGGGTGCTGACGACCGACCACCCGTCCCCCACGCTGCGGCTCTACGCCCATTGCCTGAAGGGCCGCAGGGGCGGCGTCGCGCTGGTCGCGGTCAATCTGGAGGCTGAGCCGAGAACGATCGCGCTGGCGCAGCGCGCCGAAATATACGCGCTGGCCGACGCCGACACGGGCCGCGCGGTGACGCTGAACGGCACGCGGCTGGCGCTGGGCCCGCGCGATGCGTTGCCGGCGCTGAATGCGGTCGGCGCGGACGCGCTGACGGTCGCGCCGCGCGGTGTCAGCTTCGCCGTCGTGCCGGACGCCGGCAACCGGGCCTGCCGGTGAGCCTGTCGCGGCGCGACATGATCGCCGCCGGCGCCGCGCTCGCCGCCCTGCCGGCCGCCGCCCGCGCCGTCCGCCCGCCGAACATCATCCTGATCGTCGCCGACGACCTCGGCTGGGGCGATCTCGGCTGCTATGGCTCGCCCTTCATCCGCACGCCGCACCTCGACCGGCTCGCCAACGCCGGCGTGCGCATGACCGATTTCTACGCCAGCGCCAATGTCTGCACCCCCAGCCGCGCCGGCATGCTCACCGGCCGCTACCCGATCCGCACCGGCCTGGCGCACGAGGTCATCACAGTTAAGGACAGGCATGGCCTGCCGCTCTCCGAAGTCACCATCGCCGAGGCGCTGAAGCCCGGCTATGCCACCATGCTCGCCGGCAAATGGCATCTGGGCCACGCCGCGCCGCACTGGCCGCCGATGGTCCATGGCTTCGATGCCTTCGCCGGCATCCCCTATTCCAACGACATGCGGCCGCTGTCCTTCTTCCGCAGCCGCGCCGACGGCACGCTGGCGGAGGAACCGGTGGTGCAGGAGCGCCTGACCGACCAGTTTTTCGACGCCGGCATCGACTTCATCCGCGCCAGCGCCGCCCGCCCCTTCTTCCTGATGCTCACGCCGTCGGCGCCGCACATCCCGCTGCGGCCCGGCAAGGCGTTCGCCGGCCGCTCGGACGCCGGCAGCTATGGCGATGTGGTGGAGGAACTGGACGCCGCCGTCGGTCGCCTTGTCGCCGCGCTGAAAGGCGCCGGGCTGGAGCGCGACACGCTCATCCTCTTCACCTCCGACAATGGCCCCTGGTTCGAGGGGTCGGCCGGCCCTGCGCAGGGCCGCAAGGGCGGCGCCGGCTGGGACGGCGGCTATCTGGTGCCGCTGATCGCGTCCTGGCCCGGCACGCTGCGCCCGCGCGTCACCGACGCGATCGCCATGAACATCGACCTGCTGCCGACGCTGTGCACCCTTGCCGGCGCCCCGCTGCCGCCGGTCACCCTCGATGGCCGCGACCTGTCCGGGGTCTGGCGGCGCGGCGCCGCCAGCCCGCACGAGCAGCTGATCCTGTTCAACAACGAGCGCGTCGCGGCGCTGCGCACCCCGCGCTGGAAATTCGTGGGCCGCAGCTATTACCGCAGCTACAATGTGCCACTCGCCGCCATCGGCTATCCGCTGCTGTTCGATGTCACGCGCGACCCCGGCGAGACCATCAACCTCGCCGCCCGCCAGCCCGAGGTCATGGCCGACCTCAGTGCCCGCTTCATCGCCGCCCGCGACAGTTTCGAACCGCTGGGCCTGCGCCAGGTGCCCGATTTCCTTCCCTCCGCCAGCTGAGAGTGCGCATGACCGACCTGTCCCCCACCAAAGGCATGACCCCCGCCGAGATCGCCGCCCGCGTCGATGCCATCCTGGCCGAGGCCACCCTGGAGGAGAAGGTCGGCATGATGTCAGGCCGGGGTTTCTTCGACCAGATCCGGGATGACGGCGGCATCTGGGGGGCGCGCCCCTATCGCGCCGGCGGCGGCATGGAGCGGCTGAACGTGCCCGCCTTCTGGTTCACCGACGGCCCCCGCGGCGTGGCACGCGGCGAATCCACCTGTTTCCCCTGTACCATGGCGCGCGGCGCCAGTTTCGACACCGACCTGGAACGCCGCATCGGCGAGGCGATGAGCATCGAAATCCGCGCGCAGGACTGCAACCTGACCGGCGCGGTCTGCGTCAACCTGCTGCGCCACCCGGCCTGGGGGCGGGCGCAGGAAACCTATGGCGAGGATCCGCACCATCTGGGCGCGATGGGCGCGGCGCTGGCGGTCGGCCTGCAAACCCACAATGTCGCCGCCACCGTCAAGCATTTCGCGCTGAACAGCATGGAAAATGCCCGCTTCAAGGTGAATGTCGAGATTGACGAGCGCGCGCTGCACGAAGTCTATCTGCCGCATTTCAAGACCATCCTGGACGCCGGCTGCATGACCGTGATGAGCAGCTACAACAAGCTCAACGGCGAATATTGCGGCCAGCACCGGCATCTGCTCACCGACATCCTGCGCGGCGAATGGGGCTTCACCGGCTTCGTCCATTCGGACTGGGTGATGGGCGTATACAAGCAATATGGCGCCAGCGCGGGCCTCGACGTGGAGAATCCCGAACCCCTGGTGTTCGGCAAGAAGCTGGTCGCCGCGGTCGAGGCCGGCCACATCGCGCCCGGCGACATCGACACCGCCTGCCGCCGCATCCTGACCACGCTCTACACCATCAGTGCGGCGGAGGACCCGCTGCCCGCCTATCCCCTGTCGCTCGTCGCCAGCGAGGCGCACGCGGCATTGGCGCTGGAAGCGGCCGAGAAATCCGCCGTGTTGCTGGCGAACGATGGCACCTTGCCGCTGAAGAAGGGCGCGCGTCTGGCGGTGCTTGGCAAGCTCGCGGCCATGGTCAACACCGGCGACAATGGCAGCAGCCGGGTGCGCGCGCGCCATGTCGTCACCGCGCTCGAAGGGCTGCGCGCGGTCGCCGAGGTGGTGACGGGCGACGAGGACGACCTGGCCGCCGCGACCGCCGCCGCCGGCGGCGCCGACGCCGCGGTCGTGGTCGTCGGCTATACCGCCGAGGACGAAGGCGAGTTCATCCCCGGCGACATCACGCTGGGGCAGGAGGACCAGCTCGACCCGGTGCTGGAAAACGTCCCCGAGGAGGTGAAGGCCGCGCGCAAGCGCCGGCCCTTCTCGATCGGCGGCGACCGCCTCGACCTCGGCCTGCGGCCCGAGCAGGTGGCGCTGATCCACGCCGCCGCCGACAGTGGCAGGCCGGTGATCGTCGTCATCGTCGCCGGCAGCGCGGTGATGGTCGAAGGCTGGCACGACCGCGCCGCCGCCATCCTCCAGACCTTCTACAGCGGCCAGGCCGGCGGCACCGCGCTCGCCCGGCTGCTGTTCGGCGACGTCTCACCCAGCGGCAAGCTGCCCTTCATGGTGGCGCAGCGCGCGGAAGACTATCCCTTCTTCGACCGCGATGCCGACCGCATCACCTATGACCAGTGGCACGGCTATGCCAAGTTCGACCGGGAGCGGCTGACCGCACGCTACGGCTTCGGCCACGGCCTGAGTTATGCCCGCTTCGACACACGCGCCCCGCGCGCCCGGGTCACGCCCGTCGCCATCGAACTGGAGGCGACGGTGGCCAATCTCGGCGAATGCGCGGCCGAAACGCCCGTCCTCGCCTTCGTCGCCCCGCCCGGCAAGGCCGTCGAACGCTGGTCCTTCATGCTGAAGGCCTTCACCCGCGTCGCGCTGGCGCCTGGCGAAAGCCGCACCGTCCGCCTTGCCATTCCCCTCGACACGCTGCGCTACCGGGATGTCGACAGCCATGGCTGGCGGCTCGAACCCGGCGATTACACGCTCTACGTCGGCCACGGCAGCGGCAGTGGCGAGCAGCAATCCCTGACGGTCAGGCTTTGAGCCGGTGACCCCGCCGCTCACCATCGCGACCGAGGTGGAGATCGCGGCAACGCCGGAGCGTGTCTGGGCCATCCTGACCGATTTCGCCGCCTACCCGCAATGGAACCCCTACATCGTCGCCATCGAGGGCGACGCCACGCCGGGCACGGTGATGCAGGTGCACAGCGTGCCCCTTCCCGGCGCGCCTGAAATGGTGGCCCCGGTCCTGATGGTCAGCGCCGATTTCCCGCTGATGTGCTGGGAAGGCGGCCTGGCGGACCGTGGCCAGTTCCGCGGTGACCACCGCTGGCGGCTGGAGGCCATCGCCGGCGGCACGCGGGTTGCCCATGTCGAGGATTTCAGCGGCACCCTGGCGCCCGACATCCTGGCACGCCATGGCGACACCGTCCGCGCGGCGTTCGAGCGCTTCGACGCCGCTCTCAAAACGCGCTGCGAGGCATGAGCGGCGCGCTCACCCCGCTGCGGCGCGTCGGCTATGGCATCGGCGACATCGGCTTCAACCTTTTCTTCACCACCGCCAGCCTCTACCTGCTGTTTTTCTATACCGAGGCGATGGGCCTGCCCCCCGCCACCGCCGGCTGGATTTTCGCCGTCGCGCTGGTGTGGGATGCCGTCACCGATCCCGTCATGGGCTATCTCGCCAGCCGCACGCGCAGCCGCTGGGGCCGGTATCGCCCCTGGCTGCTGTTCGGCACGGTGCCGCTGGCCGCCAGCTGGGTGCTGATGTTCGTGCCCACCGGCCTTGCCGGCCTGTCGCTCACCCTGTTCGCCCTTGCCACCCACATGCTGTTCCGCACGCTCTACACCGTCGTCTCCATGCCCTACCTCTCGCTGTCGGCGGCGATGACCGCAGACAGCAACGAGCGCGGCCTGCTCGCCAGCATCCGCATGCTCAGCGCCACCGCCGCCGGCCTGTTCATCGCCTTCTTCACATTGAAACTGGTGGCGGCGTTCGGTGGTGGTGATGCCCGCACCGGCTGGCTGTGGGTCGCCATCCTTTATTCGGCGCTGTCCTGCCTGATCCTGTTCACCACCTTCGCCGCCACGCGCGAGGACACCGACATCGACGAGGGGCCGCTGCCAACGATCGCCGACATGATCCGGATGTTGCGCGCCAACGGCGCCTTCTGGCTGATCGCCTGCTGGCTGCTGATGGGTTCCATCGCCTCCACCCTGTTCGGCAAGACGCTCCCCTACTGGTTCAAATATGGCCTCAATGACGAGGCCGGCATCGGCCCCGCGCTCGCCACCATCACCGCGACCGCGATGCTCGGCATCCCGCTCTGGACGCTGGTGATGCGCCGCACCTCCAAACGCTTCATCACCATCGCCGGCGGCCTCGTCGGCATGGTCGGCTATACCGGCTTCTTCCTCGGCAGCACCGGCGCGCCGCTCTACGCCGCGCTCGCCGTCATGGGGTTGGGCGCCGGCGCCGGCTATCTCGCCTTCTGGGCGATGGTGCCGGACACGGTGGAACTCGGCGCCTTCCGCACGGGCGTGCGCGCCGAAGGCATGATCTTCGGCGTCATCAGCTTCGTGCAGAAGGCCGCGCTCGGCATCTCGGTCGGGCTGCTTGGCGAGCTGCTCGCGGCGATCGGATATGTCGCCAACCGGCCGCAAAGTGCCGACACGCTGCTCGCCATGGAGCGGCTGATGCTGTGGGGCCCGATCGGCTGCGGCCTCGCCGGTCTGGCGCTGATCGCCCGCTATCCCCTGGACCGCCGGCTGCACGGCCGGCTGGTCCGGGCACTGGCCTGGCGCAGGATCAGAACTTCATCCCCTTCGGCACCGCCACCGGCGTGAACTTGCCCAGCTTGCAGAAGCCGCGGTTCATCTTGGTGAACGGGTCCACGACATCGATGGTGTCGATGCTGCACAAATTGCCGATGCTCGACTTGATCACGAAGGTCGTGCTGCTGTCGGCATTGCAGCTGAACGGCAGGTCGCTGCGCAGCCAGCGGTTCACGCCGGTGCGGAACATGATGATGTTCTTGCCGACGGGCCGCGTCTCCTGAATCTCCCGCAGTTGCAGGCAGTCGCGCACCTTGCCGCTCGCCGGCAGGTCGGCCACGGCCTTCACCTCCTCCGGTGTCAGCGGTTTCGCCATGGCAGGCGCCGCCAGTGCCAGCAGAAGCATCGTCTTAGCCACGAAACGCATCTTTTGCCCTCCTTCTTGCCGCCAGTTCATCCACGGAATCCGCCCGAACAAAAGGATTAGTGGCAGCTTCCAGCGCCAGGGTGGTCGGCACCGTCGGCTGATTGTTGCGCCGCGCTTCCTGAACCGCGGCATAACGGGCCAGCAGTGCCGCATTGTCCGGCTCCACCGTTACCGCAAACGCCGCGTTCGACAGCGTATATTCATGCGCGCAATAGACCTCCGTCACCGGCGGCAGCGCCATCAGCTTCTTCAGCGCGGCGTGCATGTCGGCGGCATCGCCCTCGAACAAGCGCCCGCAGCCCATGGCGAACAGCGTGTCGCCGCAGAACAGCGCGCCGGCAAAGGCATAAGCAATATGCCCCGCGGTGTGCGCGCCGACGAACAGCACATTGCCGCTGGCATCGCCCAGCGTGACGATGTCGCCCTCGTCCACTGTCCCGTCGATGCCGGGGATGCGGAACGCCTCCCGTGCCGGCCCGATGATGGTGCAACCGGTCGCCGCCTTGATGGCCAGATTGCCGCCGACATGGTCCGGGTGCCAATGCGTGTTCAGGATGTGGGTGACGGTCAGTTCCCGCGCCGCCGCCGCTTCCAGCACCAGCTCGGCCACCGCCGGGTCCACCACCGCGCAGCGGCCGGCGGCATATTCATACAGCCAGACATAATTGTCGGTGAGCACCGGCACGCGGTGGACGGGGCGCGCCATCACCAGCTGCCGATGTTGGGCGCGCTGGCCCAGGGTTCGGCGGGCGCCAGCGCCGGGCCGGCCTGCAACAGCTCGATGCTGATGCCGTCGGGCGATTTCACGAAGGCCATGCGGCCGTCGCGCGGCGGGCGGTTGATCGTCACGCCGCCCTCCGCCAGCCGCGCGCACGCCGCATAGATATCCTCCACGGCATAAGCCAGATGTCCGAAGTTGCGCCCGCCGCCATAGCCGCCCTCGTCCCAATTGTGCGTCAGCTCCACCTGCGCGCCCTCATCCCCCGGCGCCGCCAGGAAGATCAGCGTGAAGCGCCCGGCCTCATTGTCGAACCGCCGCAGCTCCTTCAGCCCCAGCAGCCCGAAGAAGCGCAGCGTCGCGTCCACATCGGACACGCGGATCATGGTGTGGAGATATTTCATCTGAGCGCTCTTCGTTCATAGGTCTCGAACAGCTGAACCGCCCAGTCGGGCACCGGTGCCGGCGCCCCCCGCACCTCGGCCACATGCACCTGCACCTCCTCGCCGGTGGCGCGCAGGTCGTCCCGCCCGGCGCCGTGAATCTCGAACAGGAAGGTCATGCTGCTGCGGCCCACCCTTGCGCAGCGGACGCAGATGTCCACCTCCTCGTCCAGCAGGATCGCCGCCTTATACTGCACCTCGGCCTTGGCGACATGGAATTCCGGCCCGCCCGCCAGCGTCATCTTCTGGTACATGCCGACCGCGCGCCAATATTCCACCGCGCCGATGTCGAAATATTCCAGGTATCGGCTGTTGAACAGCACCGCCTGCGCGTCGATCTCGGCATAGCGCACGCGTTTGCGGAACGCGAAACGGAAATCGGCGCGGGGCATATTCCTCCTGTTCAACAACCGGACAGATGCGGCAGGATAGCAGCCATCGGGCCGGGGCCAACCCGGCAAAGCAAGAGGACGCGTGATGAGCCAGCCGCTGCAATCCCCCGTCATCGCCGGCGGCCTCGTCGCGCTGGGCCTCGCGCTCGCCGGGCTGCTGGTGGGCAATGGCATCGCCCGCATCAAGAGCGGCGACGCCGTCGTCAGCGTCCGCGGCGTCGCCGAGCGCAACGTCACCGCCGACCTTGCCACCTGGACCATCGCCACCCAGGCCGCCGGCAGCGACCTCGCCAGCGTGCAGGCGAAGGCCGATGCCGACGCCGCCGCCGTCCGCGCCTTCCTGAAAGCCAATGGTTTCGCCGGCGACGAGGTCAGCAACCGCGGCATCAGCGTCAGCCAGTACATGGACAGCAACAGCGGGCGCCTCAACATCACCATCCGGCAGCGCCTGCAGGTCCGCACCACCCGCATCAACGACATGGTGAAAGCCTTCGCCAACCAGGCGGAGATCATCCGGCAGGGGGTGGCGCTGGACAGCGACGGTGGCGGCGGCCTGACCTACAGCTTCACCAAGCTCAACGAGGTGAAGCCGGCGATGATCGCCGAGGCGACAAAGAGCGCCCGCGCCGCCGCCGAGCAGTTCGCGAAGGACAGCGAGACGGCGGTCGGCGGCATCCGCACCGCCACCCAAGGCCTGTTCAGCATCGAGGCGCGCGACGGCGAGACCGGCAGCGGCAGCGACACGCCGAACCAGAAGGTGCGCGTGGTGACCACCATCGAATTCTATCTCGACGAGTGAAGCCCCCCTATCGCAGACGCTTTGCCATCGGCTAACGCTGCCGGATGACGTCCGCGCACCCTTCCCACCCCGACAGCGGCGAGCCCGACGGCTCGCTGGGGGAATTGCTGCGCCTCGCCGGCCCGATCGCGCTGTCGCGGCTGGGCATCATGGGCATGGGCCTGACCGATGCCATCGTCGTCGGCCAGTATAGCGCGACGGAGCTTGGCTATCACGCGCTCGGCTGGTCGCTGACCGGCCCGGTGCTTTATGGCGGCATCGGCCTGTTGATCGGCGTGCAGGTGATGACGGCGCGGCTGATCGGCGCCGACCGGCCGCAGGACACCGGCGCGGTGTTGCGACGCGGCCTCAGCTATGCCTTCTGGCTGGGCGTGGGCTTCACGCTCGCGCTGCTGCTGATCGGCGACTGGGCGCTGCACCATGTCGGCCTCGAAGAGTCGCTGGCGGATGGCGGCGGCGCGGCGCTGAAGGTCTTCGCCCTGTCGATCACCTTCTACATGCTGTCCGACACGCTGCTGTTCTGGTTCGAGGCGCATGGGAAACCGGAAAAGGGCACCATCGCCATGTGGGCGGCCAATGTCGTCAACCTGGTGCTGAACCTGTGGATGGTGCCCGGCCATTCGCCCTTTGGCATCGATGGCGCCATCGCCAGCGGCTGGGCCACCTTCGGCGCGCGGCTGTCGCTGCTGCTGTTCCTGCTGGCCTTCCTCATCAGCTGGGACCGGTCGCGGCCCTATGGCGCCTATGCCCGGGCGCCGCGCGACCCGCCCGCCGAGCGCGAACAGCGCCGCATCGGCTATGCCAGCGGCGCCAGCTTCCTGATCGAGGGCGGCAGCTTCAGCGGCCTCAACATCCTCGCCGGCTGGCTGGGAACGCTGGTGGTGGCGGCCTGGGCGGTGACGCTGAACGTCGCCGGCATCGTCTTCATGATCCCGCTCGGGCTCGCCGGCGCCACCTCGGTGCTGGTGGCGCGCGGCATCGGCGCGCGGTCGATCGTGGCGGTGCGCCGCGCCTTCCGGCTGGGGCTGCTGGTGACGGCCGCGGTGCTGGTGCTGCTGTCCTTGGGCGTCTGGTTCGATCCGGCGCTGATCGCCCGCGCCTATGGCAGTGATCCGGCGCTGATCGCGCTCGCCGCGCCGGCGCTGCTGCTCTCCTGCCTGTTCTTCCTGGCCGATGGCCTGCAGGTGGTCGGCGCCAATGCGCTGCGCGCGCGCGGCGATGTCTGGTGGCCCACGCGGATGCACTTCATCAGCTATATCGTGGTGATGTGGCCGATCGCCTATGGCCTTGCCATTCCGCTCGGCATGGGCCTGAATGGCATCGTCTGGGGGGTCATCATCGCCAGCCTGGTGTCCGCCACCGCGCTCATCTGGCGCTTCTACGCTCTGGGCGAGCGCCTGCCCGAAAAAGCCGGAGACGTGCACTGATGCCCACCATCCCGAAAAGCCTGCAAGCCTTTGCCGTCCTCTATGGCGGCCTGCTGGTGGTGGCCGGCGTGCTGGGGTTCAAGCTGATCGGCCTGCCCGCCGGCCTCGCGGTCCCCGGCGGCGTGTTCGGCTTCCTGCTCGCCATCGCCGTCACCAACGCGGTTGCCGAGCTGCACGGCCGCGCCGTTGCCCAGCGCATGGTGATCATGGGCTTCGTGCCGCTCCTCACGGCAATCGCGCTGATGCAGCTGGTGCTCGCCCTGCCCCCCGCCGACGGCTGGACCGGCCAGGCGACGGCGGAGGCGGTGTTCGGCTCGTCGATGCGCCTGATCGTCGCCGGCATCGTCGCCTATGGCATCTCGCAGACGCTGGACGTCACCATCTTCACCTGGATGCGCGGCCAGCCCGGCGGCCATATGCTGTGGGTGCGCGCCACGGTCGCCGCGCTGATCGCGCAGACGGTCGACACGCTGATCTTCGTCACCATCGCCTTTCTGGGCGTGTTCCCGATCCTGCCGGTGATCGGCGGGCAGCTGCTGGCAAAGGCCGCCATCTGGGGCCTCGCCGTGCCACTGCTCTACTTGGCCGTCGGGGTCGGACGCCGGCTGGACTCACCAGCCGCCTGATTACCTATAGAAGATGTGGTTGCCGATGGTGGCAACCCGCTTCTTGTCCCAGTTCGGGTTGACGCGGGTGGCGTGGAAGCTGGTGGCATTGCCGACCATGTCCTTCCAGCTGTCGCTCATCGCAATGATCGCCAGCGCCTGCGCGGTTTCCCAGGGATCGGCCTCGCGCGGCGTTTCCCAGCGGCCCGAGCGGACGAAGCCGAACTGGCGCGGCTGCTTGATCACGCCGCAGACGCTATCCGCCCAGCGACCCGATTCCAGCCGGTTCATGATCACTTGCGCCACCGCCAGCTGGCCGGCGAGCGGTTCGCCCTTGGCTTCCCAATAAATGGCGATGGCCATGCATTTCTGCTCGGCCGTCAGCTTCAGCGGCGGCAGGTCGCGCACCGCATCGACCAGTTGCCGCAGGCTCTCGCTCTGCGGGGCGGGGGCGTCCACCGCCTTCTCCGAAATGTCGTCGTGCATCGGCAAGACATTTGCCGAAACCGGCTGGAACCCGGTGCCCTCATCCGCATTGGGAGCTTGTGCTGCTGCCACCAGAAGCACCGAAGCTGCAACCAGCAGCGAGACCCGTATTCTGCGACCCATTCAACCACTCATCGTTCGCGCGATCATGGGGCTGTCCGCCGGGGGCTGGAGCAACGGGGGGAAACCCGGTTGATCGAGCGGCCGTATCAGACGCGATCCGCGGTTGTCATTCCAGCCGATCTGCCCGGACCAGCCGACGCCGTGGGGCGTTCACCGCGTCTGGCGGCGCATTCATGTCCGGTCAACTTTTGTCACACATCCCGTCGATGAAGCGTTGCAGATGCGGGACGTCCAGTTCCACGACCCACAGATCGGGATCAAACCGCTGCTGGCGCGCAACGAAGCGTGTCACCGATTCGTCATCTTCCGCCGCCACCCGCCAGCGATGCCCACTGCCCACATCCGGCACCCGCTCCCATGCCCTCACGCCACCGGCGTCGCGGTGCAGCAGCAGGATGTTGCCGCGCTCCGCCTCGCCCCGCGCGATCAGCGTCGCAAAGCCGCCGGCCGCCTGCACCCGCCGCATCAGCCCGCTGACCCACAGGCCGCTGGGCAGGTCGCTCACGCGCGATAGCCGGGCAGGTCGGCAAGCGCGATGCGGCTGCGCATGAAGGTGCCCTGCCCGCGCGCCACCTCCTCCCCGGCGGCATCCAGCAGGCGGCTCTCCGCGATGATCACCCGCCGGCTGCCGCTCACCCAGCGCCCGCGCGCGGTCAGCGCCTCGTCATGCACCGGGCGGGTCAGGAACAGGTTGAACTGGGTGGTCAGCACGAAATGCTCATGCACCATCGAGTTCGCCGCATAGAAAGCGGCATCGTCGAGCATCTTGAAATAGATGGTGCCGTGCGCCGCGCCGGCGGCGTGGAACATGGTGGGTGGCACGGCAAAGCTGATGCGGCTCTGCCCCGCCTCCAGGATTTCCAGCTTCGACGGGAAGGCATGGTTGATCGCGGCCGCCGCATACAGCCGCTCCAGCCCCCGGAAATGCGCCTCCTCAGCCATGCGGCCCGAACACCCGGTCGAAGATGACATCCACCTGGCGCATGTGATGGTCGAGTGTGAACAGCGCGTCGAGCGCATCCGGGCCAAGATGCGCGGTCACCTCGGCATCGGCGCCCAAAAGGTCGCGCAGCTGCAAGGCGCCATCGCTCTGCCACACCTTCATGGCGTTGCGCTGCACGATGGCATAGCTGTCCTCCCGGCTCACGCCCGCCTGGGTCAGCGCCAGCAGCACGCGCTGCGAATGGATGAGGCCGCCCATCCGGTTCATGTTCGCCGTCATGCGCTCCGGATAGACCAGCAATTTGTCGATCACGCCGGTCAGCCGAACCAGCGCGAAATCCAGCGTGATGGTGGCGTCCGGCCCGATCATGCGCTCGACGCTGGAATGGCTGATGTCGCGTTCGTGCCACAGCGCCACATTCTCCAGCGCCGGCGTCACCATGCCGCGCACCAGCCGGGCAAGGCCCGTCAGATTCTCGGTCAGCACCGGGTTGCGCTTGTGCGGCATCGCGCTCGACCCCTTCTGCCCGGGCGCGAAATATTCCTCCGCCTCCAGCACTTCGGTGCGTTGCAGGTGGCGGATTTCCGTCGCCAGGCGCTCGACGCTGCCGGCGATCACCCCCAGCGTCGCGAAGAACATGGCATGCCGGTCGCGCGGGATGACCTGGGTGGAGATGGGTTCCGGCGTCAACCCCAGCTTCGCCGCGACATGCGCCTCCACCGAGGGCGGGATGTTGGCGAAGGTGCCGACCGCGCCCGAAATCGCGCAGGTGGCGATGTCGGCGCGCGCCGCTTCCAGCCGCGACCGGCAGCGGGCGAATTCGGCATGCGCCTGCGCCAGCTTCAGCCCGAAGGTGACGGGTTCGGCGTGGATGCCATGGCTGCGGCCGATGGTCGGCGTGAACTTATGCTCGAACGCCCGCCGTTTCAGCGCCGCCAGCAGCGCGTCCAGGTCGGCGAGCAGGATGTCGGACGCGCGCGCCAACTGCACCGCCAGCGCGGTGTCCAGCACATCGCTGCTGGTCATGCCCTGGTGCAGGAAGCGCGCCTCCTCGCCGACATGGTCGGCAACCCAGGTCAGGAAGGCGATGACGTCATGCTTCGTCACCGCCTCGATCGCATCGATGGCGGCCACGTCGATGGCCGGCTTCGTCGCCCACCAGGCCCAGACCGCCTGGGGCGCGGAGGCGGGCACCATGCCGATCGCCGCCATGGCGTCCAGCGCATGGGCCTCGATCTCGAACCATATATGAAACCGTGTTTCAGCGCTCCACAGCGCGACCATTTCGGGGCGGGAATAACGGGGGATCATGCCGTGGCGGTTAGAGCATTTTCAGAAAAAGTGGGAACCGGTTTTTTGCCCCGAAAATGCGACAAACAAAAAAACCCGGGCATCATCCAAGCTGCAACCGGTTCGTCCCCGCCGCCACGCTGGCCCGGCTGGTGCCTGCCAGTGCCGCGTTGCGGCTGCGCACGTCGGCGCTCCAGCGCCATTCGCAGCTGGCCCGGTCTTGCGTCAGCATCACTGCCATATAACCGCGCCGCGACGTGTCGCACCATTTCAGCTGCGGACTGGCGGCGATCAGCCCGGCGGCGACGTCGGCCGGTGGCGCCGCGCGCAGCGCCCATTCGAAGCCCGGCGATGTCACCGAACTGCCGGCGAACTCGACGCCTGAGGTGCGGCCGCAGCAGTCGAGATCGAACGCCCAGGCATTGTGGCTGTCGCCCGACAGCACCACCAGATTGGCGTTCGCATCCTGCGCGGCATAGAGCACCCGCGCCTTCGCCGCCGGATAGCCATCCCAGGCATCCAGGTTCATCGGCAGCCCCGCCTTTGCGGCCGCAACGCCCGCGCCGATGAAGCTCGCCACCCGCTTGTCGGGATTGAGACCGGCCCATTGCATGGCATTCAGCGGCGTGTTCACCCGCCCCATCACCACCTGCTGCGCCAGCAGCTGCCAGCGGGCGCCGCGCGCGGTCGATGCCTTCAATCCGGCTGCCAGCCATTCATCCTGTGCCGGGCTGATCAACGCCCGGTTGCCGGCCTGCCAAGTGGTGTCACGCACGCGGGCCAGCGCGGTCGCCACATCGGGCCCGGCCTTGATCACCTCCTCCAGCTCGATCTGCCGGTCGCGGCCTTCCGTGCGCGTGTCCAGCCGGAACAGGGTCGCCAGGGCGCCGATGTCATAGCTGGCATAGGGCGCGTTGCTGATCGGCAGCCAGTCGCGATGCGCCTTGGTCGCATTGGCCAGCCGCACGTCCCACGGCCCCTGGGTTTTCGGGTCATGGTTCTCCGCGCCGCCCTTCCATGTGTCGTTGGCACTCTCATGATCGTCCCAGATCGTGACGGTCGGATAGCGGGCATGCAGCGCCTGCAGGTCGGGATCGGCGCGATAGCTGGCGTAGCGTGCGTGATAGTCCGAAAGCGAGACGATCTCGCCGGCGGGATTGATGGTGCGGCCGGCGACGGTTTCCGCCGCCGAGGGATATTTGCCGCGGGCATATTCGTAGAGATAGTCGCCCAGATGCACCACCAGGTCGAACTGGTCGTCGGCAACGGCGTGGCCATAGGCGTTGAACCAGCCGTAGGGCAGGTTCGAACAGGAAAAGACCGCGAGCCGCGCCATGGCGACGCCGCCCTCGGGCAGTGTCTTGGTGCGCCCGACCATCGAGCTGGCGCCGCCGCGCCGGCCTTCGCCCGGGGCGGTAAAGCGGTAGTAATGCAGCCGGCCGGGTTCCAGGCCCGAAACGCTCACCTTGGCGCACCCGTCATTGGCCGGATCGGCGACGGTTTCGGCGCGGGCGACGATGCGGCTCATGCGCGGATCGGTCGCCACCTCCAGCTTCAGCGGCGTGGCGCGCGGGGCGACGAAGCGCGTCCAGAACAGCATCGAGCGCGCGCCGGGTTCGCCCGAGGCGACACCATGCGTGAACCCGGCAAGCGGCTGCGCCGACAGCCGACCGGGCAGCAGCAGCCCGGCGCCCAGCGCGACACCGCCGGTCAGCAGGGCGCGACGTTCCAGCGACAGTTTTTCCAGCCCATGCAGCATCGACTCGCTCCCTCTGTCCGCCCGCTACGCAAGCAGCATGACAGGCATGTTGCAAGGCAGGCCGAGGCTTGGCAGGGCAGGCGCCATGGCGAAGATGCGCAAGAAAGCCGACTTGCCGCAAAAGCAGTGCGCGCACTGCGGCCGGCCGTTCGCTTGGCGAAAAAAATGGGCGCGCGACTGGGACAATGTGCGCTATTGTTCGGACGCCTGCCGCGCCGGGAAGGTGCCGGCCCAAGGGGAGTGACGATCATGGCGACGCAATTGAAAGCGCTGGGGGACGTGAAATCACAAGTGAGCGCCGAGGAATGGAAACTGCGCGAGGAACTCGCCTGTGCCTATCGGCTGGTGGCGCACCATGGCTGGGACGACCTGATCTTCACCCACCTCAGCGTCCGCGTGCCGGGGCCGGAGCATCATTTCCTGATCAACCCCTATAACCTGATGTTCGACGAGATCACCGCCTCCTCGCTGGTGAAGATCGATGTCGATGGCCATCCGGTGATGGAAACGCCCTATCTCACCAACCCCGCCGGCTTCACCATCCATTCCGCCATCCACATGGCGCGCGAGGACGCCCATGCCGTCATCCACCTGCACACGCCGCACGGCCAGGCGGTCAGCGCGATGGCCGACGGGCTGATGCCGCTGACCCAGACGGCGATGCTGATCCGCGACGAGGTCGCCTACCACCATTATGAGGGCGTTGCGACCGACCTCGAGGAGCGGGAGCGGCTGGTGGCGGACCTGGGCACGAAAAGCGCGATGATCCTGCGCAACCACGGCACGCTGACCGTGGGCGAAAGCGTCGGCGAGGCGTTCCTGAAGATGTATTTCCTGGAACGCGCCTGCGAGGCGCAGGTCCACACGCTTGCCGGCGGGGTGGCGCTGGTGAACCATCCGCCGCAGGGCACGCCGGAAAAGGCGGCGGAGCAAGGCCGCATGGGGCTGAAAATGGTGAGCACCCTGCTCGCCTGGCCGGCGCTGATGCGCAAGATGGACCGGCTGGACCCGAGCTATCGCAACTGAGGGCCGTCAGCCCACCAACCATCACCTCTTTTGCGGCGAGCACAGAGGAAAATGGCGGATGGGAAACCGTTCGGAAAATTGTTCAGGCTGTGGCGAGAACGTTGATTGTCGAGCACCGGAGCGCAGCGTGCTGAGGCACGTGAGCACCGGAGCGCAGAGAATCGACGTTTGCAGCCCGGCTTGGACGATTTGCCGGACGGTTTCTCAGTAAATTCCGCCGGTCGATTTCAGGAAATCGGCGTCGCTGCGCACCACGCCCACGCGCCCGGTCAGCGCGGTGTTGGCGCGCGTCAGCCGGCGGGGTTCGCTCTCCGGCTTGAACGCCTCCCAGATCACCGCCGGCCGCGCTTCGCCGAAACCCGGCCAGACGCCGAACACCCGTTTGCCGCTGCGCCGGTCGATGCGCACCATGCGCACCCCGGCGGGCGCCAGGAAGGGGGTCTTGTCGGGGTCCTTCAGCGCCAGCTGCGCCCATTGCTTCCACACCGGCGCCGCGAACGTCCCGCCCTGGATCCAGCCGCCCAGATTGCGCGGCCGGTCATAGCCGATGTAGAGGCCGGCGACGAGGTCGGGCGTGCCGCCGACAAACCACACGTCGGTCGGCCCGCTGGTGGTGCCGGTCTTGCCGGCGATCGGATAGCCGAGATCACGCAGCGTCACCGCGGTGCCGCGTTCCACCACGCCCTCCAGCATGTGCACCACCTGATAGGCGGTGCGCGCGTCCATCACCTGCCGTGCGGTATCCGCCGGTTGCGGCATCGGCTGGCCGGTGTAGCCCGGCCGGTTGCAGTCCGCGCAGGCGCGCGCATCGGCGCGGAAGATCGCCTTGCCCTGCCGGTCCTGCACCAGGTCGAAGAGGATCGGTGTCACCTGCCGGCCGCCGTTGACCAGCGTCGAATAGGCGTTCACCAGCCGCATCGGCGTGGTCTCCCCGGCGCCCAGCGAGATCGCCAGCACCGGCTGGTAATTGCCGATGCCCAGGTCCTTCGCCAGCGCCACCACCTTGTCCATGCCGGTGTTGTAGGCGACGCGCACCGTCATCAGGTTGCGCGACTGTTCCAGCCCCCAGCGCATGGTCTGCGGCCCGGCATAGCCGCCGGTGAAGTTGCGGAAACATTTTTCCCCCAGCTGCCGCGTCTGGAACACGCAATAGGGCGCGTCCAGGATGATCGAGGCCGGGGTCATGCCATTGTCCAGCGCGGCGGCATAGACAAAGGGCTTGAAGCTGCTGCCCGGCTGGCGCTGCGCCTGGGTGGCGCGGTTGAAGGCGGAACCGCGCATGTCGAAGCCGCCGACCATCGCCAGGACGCGGCCACTGTGGGGGTCCTGCACCACCATCGCGCCCGAGACCGCCGGGATCTGCCGCAGCGACCAGCCGGCAAAAGCGCCGCCGCCGGACCGCGCGACAGGCACGACATCGCCGGCCTTCAGCAACTGCCACGCCGGGCGACCCACCCCGGCGCGCGGCATGGCGGCGTCGCCCAGCGCCATGCGGCCGGTGCTGCCATCGGTGAAGCCCAGCGTGATGGCATCGCCCCGGGCCAGCACCATCGCCGCCCGCCATTCCGGATAGCCCACGCCCAGGCGCAGCGCCGCCAGCCGGCCCTGCCACCCCTCGCCGGGATCGATCCGCGCCGCCGGCCCGCGCCATCCCTTCGCGCGGTCATAGCGCACCAGGCCATCGCGCAGCGCCTTTTCCGCCGCCTTCTGCATCACGGGGTCGATGGTGGCGCGCACCCACAGGCCGCCGGCATAGACGCTGTTCGGCCCGTCCGCCGCGCTTTCGCCAAAGCGCGCCATCAGCTGGCGCCGCAGTTCCTCCATGAAATAGTCGCCGTTGCGGTCGATCACCCGCACCGCCTGCCGGATGGTGGTGATCGGCGTCGCCCGCGCGGCGTCGCGCTCGGCCGCCGTGATCCAGCCATTGTCCGCCATCTGCCCCAGCACCCAGTTGCGCCGCGTCAGCGCCCGGTCATAGTTGGTGGTGGGGTTATAGTTGCTGGGCGCCTTGGGCAGGATCGCCAGAAACGCCGCCTCGGCCACGTCCAGCTCCCGCGCCGGCTTGCCGAAATAGGCCTGCGCCGCCGCCTCCACCCCATAGGCGTTGCGGCCGAGGAAAATCTCGTTGAGGTAGAGTTCGAGGATCTGCCCCTTGCTGAACTGCTGCTCGATGCGGCGCGCCAGGATCGCCTCGCGCAGCTTGCGTCCCAGCGTCACCTCGTTGGTCAGCAGCAAATTCTTCGCCACCTGCTGCGTGATGGTGGAGGCGCCGACCGGCCGCTTGTCGCTCGCCATCGATTCGATGTTGGTGACGACCGCCTGCGCGATGCCGAACCAGTCCAGCCCGCTGTGCTGGAAGAAGGTCTTGTCCTCCGCCGACAGGAAGGCCTGGATCAACAGCGGCGGCGTTTCGCCATAGGGCAGGAATACCCGCCGTTCACGGGCGAAGCTGCGGAACGGCGTGCCATCCACCGCGCGCACGTTGGTGGGCAGCGGCGCCTGGTAATTGGCGAGCGTGGAGGCATCGGGCAGCCCGCGCCCGATCAGATACCAGAAGAAGACCAGCGCCACCGCCAGCAGCCCGGCCACGAAGGCGCCGATCCGCCCCCAGCGCCGCTGCCGCGGCGACAGTGCCGCCCAGCGCGATGCGACACGGGCAACAAAGGGGGAGGAGGACGCCGACACACCGGCCTTTTAGCCCCGACGGGGCGCAAGGCAAAGCCGGGAAAGCCCAGCTTTACCCCCCTGTGGCGCAAAGTGGGTCGCGCCGGCCGCCCGGCTCCGCCATCTGGCAGGAATGACGAAACTTTCGCCCGGACGGGCCATTCTGGTGGGCGCAGGGCCGGGGGATCCCGACCTGTTGACCGTGCGCGCGGTGCGCGCGCTCGCCGCCGCCGATGTGGTGGTGCATGACGGGCTGGTCGATCCGCGCGTGCTGGCACTGGCGCCGCCCGCCGCGGCGCGCATATCCGTCGCCAAGTCCCGCGCGCGGCACACCCTGCCGCAGGAAGCCATCAACGCGCTGATCGTGGGGCATGTGCGGCTGGGCGAGACGGTGGTGCGGCTGAAGGGCGGCGATCCCTTCATCTTCGGCCGCGGCGGCGAGGAGGTGGAGGCGCTGCGCGACGCGGGGCTGCCGGTGGAGATCATCCCCGGCGTGTCGGCGGCGCTCGGCTGCGCCGCGGAGGCGCAACTGCCGTTGACCCACCGCGACCATTCGAGCGTGGTCAGCTTCGTCGCCGGCGTGTGCCAGGGCCTTGCCGAGCAGAATTGGATCGGCCTTGCCGGGCCGGGGCGGACACTCGTCGTCTATATGGGTGTCGCATCCGCGACGATGATCGCGGAGAAGCTGATGGGCGACGGCCTGTCGCCGGAGACGCCGGTCGCGGTGCTGGAGCGTGGCACGCTGCCGGGATCGCGCGCGCTGCGGACGCTGCTCGCCGACCTCGGCTCGATGGTGGCGCGGGAGGGCGTGCAGAGCCCGGCGATCCTGGTGATCGGCGAGGTGGTGCGGCTGGCGGAGGCCGAGGACAAGCTGCCGCTGCTGGCGGTGCAGGCAATGGAGCGTTACGGGGCATGAAATTGTTGACGGGAAATATCACGCTGACCGGCGAGGTGGTGTGGTGGGGAACCGAGGGCTGGACGCCCTTTCTGCGCGACGCGCTGCCGCTGGAAGCGGATGCAGCCGACGCACTGATGAAACAGCAAGCCATTGGTGAAACGATCAATGACCTGGCGGTCATCGACGCCGAGGCCACCGACGTCGGCCCGCGCCCGTTGCACATCCGGGAACGGATCCGGGGCTTCGGGCCAACGGTGCGCGCCGACCTGGCGGTCGCCCAAGCGGAGTGGCGCTGATGTATCGGTATGACGAATATGACAGCGCGATCGTCAATGCACGGGTCGAGGAATATCGCGAGCAGGTGGAACGCCGCCTGTCCGGCGCGCTGGACGAGGCGCATTTCCGGCCGCTGCGGCTGAAGAACGGCCTCTATCTGCAACTGCACGCCTATATGCTGCGCGTCGCCATCCCTTATGGCACGCTGTCGGGCGCGCAGCTGCGCATGCTGGCGCATATCGCCCGCCGCTATGACCGCGATTATGGCCATTTCACCACGCGGCAGAACATCCAGTATAACTGGATCAAACTGGAGGAGAGCGCCGACCTGCTCGCCGACCTCGCCAGCGTGGAGATGCATGCGATCCAGACCAGCGGCAATTGCATCCGCAACATTTCGAGCGACCAATATGCCGGCGCCGCGGCGGACGAGCTGGAAGATCCTCGCCCCTGGGCCGAGCTGCTGCGGCAATGGAGCAGCTTCCACCCCGAATTCAGTTACCTGCCGCGCAAGTTCAAGATCGCGGTGATCGCCAGCGACACCGACCGGGCGGCGATGCGGCTACATGACATCGGCCTGCAACTGGTGCGGCGGGATGGCGAGACCGGGTTCAAGGTGTTCGTGGGCGGCGGCATGGGGCGCACGCCGATCATTGGCCCGCTCATCCGCGACTTCCTGCCGGGCCGCCACTTCCTGAGTTACTGCGAGGCGATCCTGCGCGTTTATAACCGCCACGGCCGGCGCGACAACATCTACAAAGCGCGCATCAAGATTCTGGTCAGCGAACTGGGGGCCGAGGAGTTCACCGCCCAAGTGGAGGCCGAGCATGCCGCGCTGCTGCCGCTGAACATCGATCCGCCGGCCAGCGAGATCGAACGCATCAAGAGCTATTTCCCGCTGCCGCCGCTGGGTGATGGCGGCGAGGTGCCGGCGGTGAACGATCCGGCCTTCGACCGCTGGCGGGCGCGGCAGGTGGCGCCGCACAAGGTGGCCGGCCATGCCATCGTCAACATCAGCCTGAAGCCGGTGGGCGGCATTCCGGGCGATGCGTCATCCGCGCAGATGGATGCGGTGGCGGAGATCGCCGCCGCTTACGCGCATGACGAGATCCGCGTGACCCACGCGCAGAACCTCGTGCTGGCGCATGTCCGCAACGCCGATCTCTATACGGTGTTTCAGGCACTGGCGGCGGTCGGCCTGACCGATGCCAACCTCGATCGGGCGAGCGATGTCATCGCCTGCCCGGGCCTGGATTACTGCACGCTGGCGAATGCGCGCTCGATCCCCGTGGCGCAGAAGATCGCCGCGCTGCTGGCGCCGCAAGAGGATGATTTGGGCGAGCTGAAGATCAAGGTCTCGGGCTGCATCAACGGCTGCGGCCACCACCATGCCGGGCACATCGGCGTGCTGGGCGTCGACCGGAAGGGCGTGGAGAATTACCAGCTGCTGCTGGGCGGTTCGGGCGCAGAGGACGCCAGCCTGGCCAAAATCCTGGGACCGGGGTTCAACGAGGACGGCATCGTCGCCGCGGTCGGCAAGGTGACGGAACGCTACCAGGCGATCCGCGATCCGGGCGAGCGCTTCCTGGACACCTACCGCCGCGTCGGCGCGGAACCCTTCAAGGAGGCGGTCTATGGTTGAGCGATCGGGGGCTGAGTGGCTGGCGCTCGACCCGCGCGCGCGGGAGGTGGCGGATGCGCCGCTGGTCAACCCCGGCGACGATGTGCGCGGCATGCAGGGGCTGCATCAGGCGGACGCGATCTTCATCGCCTTCCCGACCTTCCGCGACGGGCGTGGCTACAGCAGCGCGCGGCTGCTGCGGGAGGCCGGCTTCGACGGCGACATCCGCGCCGTGGGCGACGTGACGCTCGACCAGCTGGTGTTCCTGAAGCGCAGCGGTTTTTCCAGCGTTGCACCGGACAGGCCCATCGATCCGGCCGACGCCCATCGCACGTTGAACCGCTTCAAGGCCGTCTATCAGCGCGCCGCCGACGACGCCGAACCGGTGTGGGCGGCGCGTGGCTGAGGCCGCGCGCCGCATCGACGAATGGAGCGGTGCCGACGCGCCGGCGCTGAACGCGCATTATGGCGCGCTGACCGCGAAGGAACTGCTGGCGCTGGTGCTGCGTTCGGGCGCGTTCGGGCGGGTAGCGCTGGTCAGCAGCTTCGGTGCGGAGTCAGCCGTGCTGCTGCACATGGTCGCCGCCATCGACCGGCAGTTGCCGGTGCTGTTCGTGGAGACGGGCAAGCATTTTCCCGAGACGCTGATCTATGCCGGGCGGTTGATGGGGCATCTGGGGATGACCGGCCTGACGCTGGTGAAACCCGATCCGCAAGCGCTGCGGGTGAAGGACGAGACCGGCCTGCGCTGGAGTTACGATCCCGACGGTTGCTGCGACCTCCGCAAGACGCAGCCGTTGCAGCGCGCCATTCCCGGCTTCACCACCTGGCTGTCCGGCCGCAAGCGCGGCCAGGCGGCGACACGCGCCGACATGCCACTCTTTGAAAACGATGAGGGCCGCATCAAGCTGAACCCGCTGGCGCGCTGGACCGGCGAACGGCTTGCGCTCTACGCCCGCGAACATGGTCTGCCGCCGCACCCGCTGGTGGCGGAAGGCTACCCCAGCATCGGCTGCGCGCCCTGCACGTCGAAAGTGGCGCCGGGTGAGGACCCGCGCGCCGGACGCTGGCGCGGCTGGGACAAGGTGGAATGCGGGATTCACGAGCTGCCCGCCTTTTGACCGCAGGCTGATTTCCCGGCAGCGTGGCGCGCATGCAGCTTTCCCGCCCCGATCTCGACATCGCGCTGTTCACCGCGGACCCTGCCGTGCTGGATTTCTGGCGCGGCGCGGTGGGCTTGGCGGAGAGCGGCACCATGGCGCTGACGGCGGGGCGGACGCAGCACCGGCTGGCGCTGTGGGGCGGGCTGTGCAAGGTCAACCTGGCGCCGGACGGCCTGCCGGCGGCGCCGCGTTCGCCGATCCGCCGCCTGCTGATCGCCGATGCCGCCTGCACAACGCGGGAGGATATGAGCGACCCCGATGACAACCTGGTGTCGCGCGTGCCGGTGGGTGAGGCAGGCGTGACGCGGGCGGGGTTTGAGATCGCGGTGCGCGAGCTGGCGGTGGTGAGCGGCTTTTTGCGGGATCTGGGCGCAGTAGAAGATGCCGACGGCCTGCTGCTGGGCAGCACCCGGATTATCCTGACTGCAGACCCGCACGCGACTATCGACGCGCCGCTCGAGGGCCCCGGCTGGCGCTACATTACAATTCAAGTGCAAAGCTGCGACCGCGCCTTCGCCGCGGCGCTGGCCGCCGGCGGCACGGCGATGATGCCGCCGCAAACCTACGCCGACATCGCCCGCTTCGCCATGCTCCGCGATCCCGGCGGCACGATCTGGGAAGTCAGCCAGAACCGGGCACTGGTGAGGCATCTGGAGGCGGGGTGACGAACGCTCCGGTTCTGACTCGCAACACGGGCACGCACGTTGAAAACAGCGACAGGCTCACCGCCGGTAAACCTCCCGCCGGTTACCCAACCTTACCACCGTGATCAGCACCACCTCATCTTCAATGTCGGCGATGATCCGCCAGTCGCCCACGCGATATTTCCAGAAGTCGCCCCATTCACGCCCGCGCAGTGCCTCGCCGATGCTGCGCGGATCGTCGAGCGCTGCCACACGGTCGCGCAGGAAGGTCAGGATGCGGCGCGCGATCTGCGGGTCGAGCTTGCGGAGCTGCTTTTCGGCGCTGGCGGCGAACTCAATCCGCCAGGCCATAGTCTTCCAGCAGTTCGCTCAGCGCCACGCGCCCCTCCGCACCGGCGCGCACCCGTGCGCGCACCGCGGCGGACAGATGCGCGTCCTCCAGATCGTCGATATGCTCCACGATCGCCTCGGTCGCGTAGAACGTCTTTGATCGCCCGGTCAGCGCCGCCAGCGCCGAGAGCCGATCCTCGATGGGTGCGGGAAGGCGAAGCGACATCGGCATGGGAACAGGGTAATTGTGCGATACGCGTATTGCAAGCCCGGGACACACTGCGCTTGCATCGTACCGCTGCCCCCGCTATCAGCGCGCACTTCACGCGAATCGAATGAACGCGTTGCCCGGCCGTATGGGCTGCCGTGGCCACGCCCGATACGCTTCACCCTGGGCGGCAACGCCCATGCAGGAGACCGTAAAATGCCCAAGATGAAGACCAAGAGCGGGGTGAAGAAGCGCTTCACCATGACCGCTTCGGGCAAGCTGAAGCATGGCGTCGCCGGCAAGCGGCACCGCCTGATCAGCCACAACGCCAAATATATCCGCCAGAACCGCGGCACCGAGGTTGTGAGTGACGCCGACACGCGCACGATCAAGCTCTGGGCGCCATACGGCCTGAAATAAGGAGGTTCTGACACATGGCACGGGTAAAGAGGGGCGTTACCGCCCGCGCGCGTCACAAGCGCGTCCTTGAACAGGCGAAGGGCTATAGCGGCCGTCGCAAGAACACCATTCGCGTTGCGAAGCAGGCGGTCGAGAAGGCCGGCCAATATGCCTATCGCGACCGCAAGGCGAAGAAGCGGTCCTTCCGCGCGCTGTGGATCCAGCGGATCAACGCCGGCGTACGCGAGCTGGGCCTGACCTACAGCGTCTTCATGAACAAGCTGGCCGCATCGGGCCTGGAGCTGGACCGCAAGATCCTCGCCGACCTGGCGATGAACGAGCCGGCGAGCTTCCGCGCGGTGGTGGACCAGGTGATGGGCACGACGCCGGCCACGGCCTGAGCCCAGCGCACACCATCGAAGGGCCGCGGACCATCCAGGTTCGCGGCCCTTTGTTTTGCACGCTTTCGGACTCGCCTTTTTGTTCCACCTATGTTCTCATGCGCCATGCTCCGCTGGCTCTACCTCGACCTCAACAGCTTTTTCGCCAGCGTTCACCAGCAGTTGCGCCCGGAACTGCGCGGCCGACCGGTTGCCGTGGGGCCCGAATCGGTCGATTCGGGCACCATCATCGCGGCGAGTTACGAAGCCAAGGCGTTCGGCGTGAAGACCGGCATGCGCGTCGGCGAGGCGAAGCTGCGCTGCCCCGGGCTGGTGTTCGTGGGCAGCGGCCATGATGCTTATATCCAGATACACCATAAGATCCTGAACGAGGTGGAGCGCCACATCCCGGTCACCAAAGTCTGTTCGATCGACGAATTCGCCTGCCGGCTGCTGGACAACGAGAATGACCCCGCCCACGCGCTGGCGCTGGCGAAACGCATCAAGGCGGGCATCGCCCGGAATGTCGGCGAATGCCTGACCAGCAGCATCGGCATCGCGCCGACACGGCTGCTCGCCAAGATCGCAGGCGACATGCAGAAGCCGGACGGGCTGACCCTGATCGAGGCGCATGAGCTGCCGCAGCGGCTCTATCCGCTGCCGCTGCGGGACATTCCCGGTGTCGGCGCGAAGATGGAGGCGCGGCTGGCGGCGCGCGGCATCACCACCATGCAGGCGCTGCTGGAACGCAACCCGATGGCCGCGGGCAGCGCCTGGGGCAGCGTGGTCGGCGCCCGCTTGTGGTGGATGCTGCACGGGCATGAAATCGCCGATGCGCCGGCGAAATCGAAGTCGCTGGGGCACAGCCATGTGCTGGCACCGCAGCTGCGCGATGCCGAAACGGTGCGGCTGACGGCGCGGCGGCTGCTGCTGAAGGCGGCCACGCGCCTGCGCAGCGGCGATTTCCTGACCCGGCATGTCACGCTGCACGCCCGGTTCGAGGATCGATATGGCTGGGCGGAGACGCGGCGCGTGGCGCCGACCAACGACAGCTATCCCCTGCTGGAGGCGCTGGGCGACCTGTGGCCGGTGCTGCACCAGGTGATCCGGGCGCGCGGCGTGCGGGTGCGCACCATCGGCGTGACGTTCGACGATATCGCGCCGCGCATCGGCGCGCAGGGCAACCTGTTCGAATTCGCCGCCACCCGACCCGTGCGCACGCCGGCGCTGTCCGCCGCGCTTGACCGCCTGAACCGCCGCTTCGGCCGCGATACCGTCACCCTCGGCCCACCCCCCGTTGGCCGGGCGCGGGAAATGGGCGCCAAGATCGCCTTCGGGCAGATTCCGGAGCGCGCCGAATTCCACGCTTGATTGCGCTTGCCCTGCCCCTCCCCTAAAGCCGCGCGCATGACCGACATCACCCCGCAGATCGTCGCCGAACATGGCCTTTCGCCCGACGAATATGAGCGCATCGTCGCCGCCATGGGGCGCACGCCGAACCTGCTGGAACTGGGCATCTTCTCGGTCATGTGGTCCGAACATTGCAGCTATAAATCCACGCGCCTGCATCTCGCCAAGCTGCCCACCAAAGCCCCCTGGGTGATCCAGGGGCCGGGGGAGAATGCCGGCGTGATCGACATCGGCGATGGTCTCGCCGCCATCTTCAAGATGGAGAGCCACAACCACCCCAGCTTCATCGAACCCTATCAGGGCGCGGCGACCGGCGTGGGCGGTATCATGCGCGACGTGTTCACCATGGGCGCGCGGCCCGTCGCCAACCTGAACGCGCTGCGCTTCGGCGCGCCCGACCATCCGAAGACCCGCCACCTGCTGCGCGGCGTCGTCGCCGGCATCGGCGGCTATGGCAATTGCGTCGGCGTGCCGACCGTGGGCGGGGAGGTGAATTTCCACCCCAGCTACAACGGCAACATCCTGGTGAACGCCATGACCGTCGGCATCGCCCGCGCCGACCGCATCTTCTATTCGGCGGCCGCCGGCATCGGCAATCCCGTGGTCTATGTCGGCAGCAAGACCGGGCGGGACGGCATCCATGGCGCCACCATGGCCAGCGCCGAGTTCGACGCTGACAGCGAGGAGAAGCGGCCGACGGTACAGGTCGGCGACCCGTTCATGGAGAAATTGCTGATCGAGGCCTGTCTTGAGCTGATGGAGACCGACGCCATCGTCGCCATCCAGGACATGGGGGCGGCGGGGCTGACCAGCAGCAGTGTCGAGATGGCATCGAAGGGCGGCGTCGGCATCCACCTGAAGCTGGATGACGTGCCGCAGCGCGAGAGCGGGATGACACCCTATGAAATGATGCTGTCGGAATCGCAGGAACGCATGCTGATGATCCTGAAGCCCGGGCGGGAGGCGGAGGCGGAGGCGATCTTCCGCAAATGGGCGCTGGATTTCGCGGTGATCGGCAGCGTGACCAATACCGGCCGGCTGGTGCTGGAGCATGGCGGCGCGATCGTGGGCGACCTGCCGCTGGCACCCATCGGCGACGAGGCACCGAAATATGACCGTCCCTGGGTGCCGACGCCGAAGCGGGCACCCCTGGGGCCGGTGGCGGAATCGGGCGACCTGCTGGCAGACCTCGCCACGCTGATGGCCAGCCCGGACGTCGCCAGCCGGCGCTGGATCTGGGAACAATATGATTGCGAGGTCGGCGCGGACACGGTGCAGCGGCCCGGCGGCGATGCGGCGGTGGTGCGGGTGCACGGCACGGCCAAGGGCCTGGCGATGACCACCGATTGCACGCCGCGCTATGTCTTTGCCGATCCGGTGGAGGGCGGGAAGCAGGCGATCGCGGAAGCCTGGCGCAACCTGTGCGCGGTGGGGGCGAAGCCGCTGGCGGTGACCGACTGCATGAATTTTGCAGCACCCACGCGGCCGGAGGTGATGGGGCAGTTCGTGGGTGCCATCGAGGGCATGGCGGCGGCCTGCGCCGCGCTCGACTTTCCGGTCGTGTCAGGGAATTGCAGCCTGTACAACGAGACCGAGGGGCGCGGCATCCTGCCGACCCCGGCGATCGGCGCGGTCGGCCTGCTCGACGACTGGAGCCACAGCGCCAGCATCGCGCTGAAGGCCGCGGGCGACGAGATCTGGCTGCTGGGCGGCCTGCCCGGGCATCTCGGGCAGAGCCTGTGGCTGCGCGACGTGCGCGGCAGGGAGGACGGCCCGCCGCCGCCGGTCGACCTGGCGGCCGAACGCGCCGCCGGCGATGATGTCCGCGCCGCCATCGCGGCCGGGCTGGTCACCGCGGTGCACGACCTCAGCGACGGCGGCCTGCTGGTGGCGCTGGCGGAAATGGCGCTGGCCGGCGGATGCGGCGCGTCGCTCGACACGCCGCTCACCACGGCGCAGGCCTTTGGCGAGGACCAGGGCCGCTATCTGCTGACCCTTCCCGCCGGCACCCCGCCGCCACCGACCGGGCTGCCGCTGCGGCTGATCGGCACGGCGGGCGGCGATTCGATCGTCCTCGCCGATGGGACCAGCGTGCCGCTGGCCAGCCTTCGCGCCGCGCACGAAGGCTGGCTGCCGGCGCTCATGCAGGCTGTTTAGCGTCGGCCTCCAGCCAGCGCAGGATGGTTTCCGGGTCGCTCACCTCATAGGGGTCGCCGCCCTCGCCCTCGTCGTTGCGGCCCGGCTCCTCGAAAAAGGCTTCGATGATGCCGTCGTTGACGACCATCGAATAGCGCCAGCTGCGCCAGCCGAAGCCGAGGTGGTCCTTGTTCACCAGCATCCCCAGCCCGCGGGTGAAATGCCCGCTGCCGTCGGGAATCAGCGCCACGCGCTTCAGCCCCAGTTTCAGGCCCCACTGGTACATCACGAAGGCGTCGTTGACGCTCAGGCAATAGACCTCGCTGACGCCGTGGCGCGCGAAGGCATCCATCGAGCGTTCATAGGCCGGGCATTGTTCGTTGCTGCACGTCGGCGTGAAGGCGCCGGGCAGGCCGAACAGCACCACGCGCTTGCCGGCGAAATAGTCGGCGCTGGTCATGTCCTGCCAGCGAAAGGGGTTGTCGCCGCCGATGCTCGCGTCGCGCACCCGGGTGCGGAAGGTGACGTCGGGAACGCGCCGGCCGATCAGGGGATGGGTCATGGGCTGCCTTTCAACGATGTTGATGCCCGCCGGATAGCGTCGCGCGTGTCCGGCGGGCAATCGATTCATCTGAATGACAGCCAGTGAGGCGGTCGATCAGCGCGCCATCCGCTATCGCCAGCGGTTGTGCCGCGCGAAACGGATGCTGCCGCTGGCGCCGCGCTGCTGGGCGCGGACGATGCGCGCGTCGCGGCGGGAATAGAGCCCGTCAGACACCCGGCGGTCGATGGCGCGGTCGATGTGCGCCTGCTGGCGGTTGAGCAGGCGGGCCTCGCGCGGCGCGATCTGCCCTTGCGCCACGCCGGCGTCGATGCGCCGGTCCTGGTTGGCCTGGCGCGCCTCCGCGCGGTCGAGCGCCGCCATGGGCCCGGCATGGGCGATACTGGCCAGCCCCAGCAGGGCGGCGGTGATGATGATACGCATCGCTTCACTCCCTCTGCCGCCGCGACCATCACGGCAGCAGAGGGATTACGACGCCGCCCGCCCGCGTCCCCCGTTACAGGCTGGACAGCGCCGCGCGCACGATCATCACGCCCATCGCCAGCCAGGACAGGGCGAACAGCAGGAAACGCAGCGCCACCTTGTTGATCGTGGCCTGCACCAGCGAATGCAGCACCCGCAGGCCCAGATAGGCCCAGGCGCAGGCCGCATGCACCGGGTCGGCAAGGCCAAGCAGCACCACCGTCAGCGCGATGGCGTAGAACAGCGTCGGCGCCTCGAACAGGTGATTGTAATTGTCGGCGACCCGCCGCACCTCGCTGGGGATGCGATCGTGGTAGCTGCCGGGGTGCATGGCTTCCTGCGGGTCCAGCTTCGCCCGGCTGAACGCCGGCAGGCGGGTGGCATACATCCACAGGAACATCAGCAGGCTCAGCATCCCCATGCCGATCACGGCATGCAGGATGGACACGGCATGCGGGTTGGAAATGGTCTCGATCATGCGAACTCCCCTTTTTGTCCCGTCACCATGCGAAAGCGCCGCCGCGGTCGCAACCTATGCAAAAGGCCGCCGGGATTGCCCCCGGCGGCCTTTCCATCGTTCGGCCTTTCGGCTGCGCGAATCAGCCGAGGGTGACCCCAGCCGCGATCCGCATGACCTGCGGCTTCGAGCGATGAGACATGGGACCACCTCCTTTCGATTGTTGACGGATGCCCTCAACATGGGCTGGAACGCGGGCCATGACAAGTCCCTCCCTCCTGGAGCTGCGGATCGGCCGCGCTGTCCGCTTCGGCAAGACCGTCACCGCCTATGGCAAGCAGCCGGTCCAGGGGCCGCTGGCCGCGCATCAGCTGGGGCTGGTGGGCGATCAACAGGCCAACCAGCGCGTGCATGGCGGCCCGGAAAAGGCGATCTATGCCTATGCCGCCAGCAATTACCCGCACTGGGTGGCGGAGCATCCGCGGCATGCCGACCGCCTGGTGCCCGGCGGCTTCGGCGAGAATCTGCTGGTGGCGGGCCTGGACGAAACGACCGTCCACATCGGCGACCGGTGGCGCATCGGCAGCGTGGTGCTGGAGGTCTGCCAGCCGCGCCAGCCCTGCAACACGCTGGCGCGCTGGTATGGCGACCCCGCCATGGTGAAGGCGATGATCGAGAACGGCCGCAGCGGCTGGTACAACCGCGTCGCTGAACCGGGCCAGCTGGCCGCCGGCGACGTGCTGACATGGGAGGAACGCCTGCCCGGCGCCTGGAGCATCGCCCAGGTGCTGCGCGTCAGCTACGCCGATCCGCCTGACAGCGCGGCGCTGGAGGCGCTCGCCGCCCACCCCCGCCTCGCCAAAAGCTGGGCGACCTGGGCGGCCCGGCTGGCGAAGGCGGCGCGCTGACGCCGGTCAGCTGGCGAGCACCGCCATGTTCGGGCCACCCTTGCCGGCCGTCACCGTCACCGGCGCGCCGATCAGGTCGGCATCGACCATCGCGCCGCAGCCGTCATGCACCTGCGCCAGAAACCGCGCGCCGTCGCCCGCCTGCCGGCCGATGACGATGGCAAAGGCCGGCCGGCCGCGGTCGTGGATCACGGTGAAGGCCTCAATCCGGCCCTCGCCGGCGGGCGCTTCCTCCAGGCGGGGGGAGGCCATCGCATCCACCTCGGCCTGATAGCCGGCCGGGTCGGCGCGTTCGAACGCGCGCGGCGTGGTGTTCCACACACCGAAACTGTGCTTGGTCAGATAGCCGCCGTTGGCGAACACGAAGCCGTGGCTGCCGGGGTTGGCACGGCAGCGCGCCGCGACCTCGGCGATGCCGTGCATGGAATAATTGTTGCCCGGCCCGCCGAAGTAACACAGCCCGCCGGTCAAGGTCAGGCCGCGCGGATCGTCATGCGCGATGCCGATACTGTCGGCGGCGATCTGCACCGCGCTGGAAAAGCAACTGTAGAGGTCCATGTGCGCGATGTCGTCCGCGCGGATTTCCGCCGCCGCCAGGGCGTGCGCCGCGCCGATGCGCACCGCCGGCGAGCTGTGGTAATCGACCCGCTCGCTGACCAGGATCTTCTCCTGCGTGTCGGCGCAGCCATGCAGATGGACCCGCTTGCCCGCCGGCACCCCCAGCCGGTCGGCGGCGGCGGTGGACATCAGCAGCAGCGCTGCCGCCTGATCCACGAACATGTTCGAATTCAGATATTTGGTGTAGGGATAACCGATATAGCGATTGTCGTCGGTCGGCGTGATGATCTCCGCCGCGCTGCGTTCCACCGGCAACTGCGCGAACGGGTTCGCCGCCGCCACGCGCGTGAAGCGCGCCATCAATTCGCCGATGTGCGCCCGCTGCGCCACCATGCTGCGGCCATAGTGCGCCGCCAGCGCCGTTTCGAACAGCGGATAGACATTCACCGGCAGCGCGATCCCATGCAGCAGCTCGTGGCGGGAGATCATCTGGATTTCCTTGCCCAGCGTCTCCGGTTCGCCCGCATCCTCGCGCCAGTCCAGTTTCAGCCCGGCCTTCTGCGCCCTCGCTTGGGTGCGGATCGGCTCGCAGCCGGCCAGCAGGACAACATCATGCTCGCCGTTCGCGATCTGTTGCGCGAACAGGTTGGCCAGCATCTGCGGCGTGTTACCCCCCACTGGCCCATAGAGGCAGCGGCGCGGGCTGGCACCGATACGGTTGGCGATGGACCGCGGATAATTGGACGACCCCCCGAACGGCCCCGCGAACGCCGCGGCGCTGTCCGCGAACAGCTTCACCACCGCGATGGCATCGATCGCCGCCGCGACATCATGCCCGCCGCAATCGGCGATCGCCCGCCTCGCCACCGCCGCCAGCATGTCCTGCGGGCTCAGCATGGCATCGCCGCGGTCGACATATTGGCCGATGCCGACCAGCACGGGGGTCATCGAGGGAAGGGTCATGCGATTGTCCTGCTGTTGCTGGCGCAGGTCGCTACTATGACGGCCGCTGCCGCGGCATACCCCAAAAGAAGAGGAAAAATGGTGCCCAGGGACGGGATCGAACCGCCGACACTGCGATTTTCAATCGCATGCTCTACCAACTGAGCTACCTAGGCACGGGATGCGCGCTATAAGCGCGGGCGCGGAGCGGGTCAACCGTCGCCGTCGTCCTCCGGCTTCAGCGGCACGCGATAATCCTCGTCCAGCCAGCGGATCAGGTCACGGTCCCGGCAGGCGGCCGAACAAAAGGGCGCGTGCGCGGCGACGATCGCCTTGCCGCAGATCGGGCATCGCTCAGACCGCTTCGACATGGCCACCCCCTACCCCCGCCCGGGCGGTGACCGCAACAGGCCGGCCTGTTGTGGCCGACAGCGCGGCCGGCAGCGCCGGCTGACCCTCCAGCCAGCGCGCGGAGTCGGGTTCCAGCACCAGCCGCATCGGGCCGTGGCCGCTGTCGCGCGCGGCCGCCTCCAGCAGCGCAAGGGCACGCGATTCCGCCCGCTGATACCAGGCGCGCTCGATGATCGACGGGCCCTGTCGCGGCAGGATGACCTGCATCAGGCCATAGCCATTGATGGCCGTGCGTTCGTGCGGCGGCGCCATGGCGGCATCGAAGGCTTCACCCACCGCCGTTCGCGCCGCCTTGTCGGGCAGCGACGGCAGGTCCAGCACGACGCTGCCGCCGACGCCATAGAGCCGCAGCGCCGCCGCCAGCGCCCGCACCGCCGCCATCGCCAGAACCAGCGGCGGCGCGTCGCCATCGACATCGACCGCCAGATGCGCCGGCGTCGGCGTCAGCAGCAGCACCCCGCCGGGAAAGGCCAGCCGGCCGAGTTCGGCGGCGGTCCAGGCGTCATCCCACTGTTCCGCCAGCCAATCCGGCCATTGGTCACGCGCCAGGATGGCCGGGGCTGCCCGCAAAAGCCCTTCGCCGGGCATGTCGGGCGCCGGGCGGGCGCGCGCCGGTTTCAGGCGGCCGCGTTCGGGAATCGCGGCGCGCGTCACCTCGATCACCAGCCGCGCGCCCTGGGTCAGCCCGGCGGGCCAGGGCGCGACCGCCAGCACTTCGTCGCCGATGCTTGCCCGACCCGGCGCGTCGACCCGCGCGGCCCAGACCTCGCCAGGCTGCACACCATCGCCTGCGCGGCGCACTGTCATCGCGGTCAGCCGCCGTTCGTGAACCTCGGCCAGCCGGACGTCGCCGATGCCCTCACGCCGGAAGAACATGCGCCGTCACCAGCATGGCGCGCGTCTCGAACAGCGGCAGGCCCATCACGCCCGAGAAACTGCCCGACAGGAAACGCACATGCGCCTCGAACGCACCCTGGATGGCATAGCCGCCGGCCTTGCCGCGCCATTGCCCGCCGTCGACGTAGCGCTCGATCATCGCCGGGGTCAGCGGCGCCACCGCGACGGTCGTGCTGCTCAGCCGGTGCCGCGCGATGCCGGCCGCGTCGATCACGGTGACCGCCGTCAACACCTCGTGGCGGCGGCCCGACAGCAGCCCCAGGCAGGCACGGGCGGTGGCTTCATCGTCGGCCTTTGGCAGGATGCGGCGCCCGGCGGCGACCAGCGTGTCGGCGGCGAGCACCACCTTGCCGGGGTGACGCGCGGCGACCGCGGCCGCCTTCTCCGCGGCAAGCCGCGCCACATGGGGCCGCGGCACTTCCGCCTTGCGCGGCGTCTCGTCGATGTCGGCGGGGTCGATCGCCGCCGGCGTCACGCCCAGCCGGGCGAGCAGTTCGACCCGGCGCGGGCTCGCCGATGCCAGGACCAGCGGGGTCAATGCCAATGCACCATGGCGCCATGCGGGTGCACCGTGGCGAGCAGCCGCTCCCGTCCATCGGGCCACAGCGTCAGGCGAAGGGTCGGCGGTTGGCCCGCGGCCACCGCGTCGGGGTCCACCGCATCGAACTCGAACCGTAGCCAGGCGAGCGGCGCCTGCGCGCTGGCGCGCGCGCCCATTGCGGCCATGTGCGCCGCGATCCGCGCCTGCACGTTTTTGGGGAAATATTGGAAGGCGATGGAGTGGAATACCACGGTCGCGGCACCGGCCTCAGGGGCCACCTTCGCCTCCACGAAATCAGCGGCATCGCCACGCGTCAGCGGCGGCGGGTCGGCGCGCGCGGCGGCGATCGCCGCCTCCATGCGCGCCAGCCGCTCCCGCTGGTCGGGCCAGACATAGGCAAGCATGCGCCGGGCATCGTCCGCGCTGCCCACGTCGAGGGGGTTGAGGTCGACGCCGGCGCGGGCAACCACGCGCACCGTCGCCCCGGGCGGATCGGCGCCCTGCCATACCGGCGCGAGCAGCAGCGGCGCGTCGGCGGGGCCGGTCTCCAGCGTGCCAAGGCGATAGCGATAATGATCGAGCCGCAGGTTCAGCCCGGCGCTGGCGCCCAGCTCGAACAGCCGCAGCGGCAGGCCGGTCTCGGCGGCCACCACCATCATGCCGGGCATCAGCACGCCCGAGCGGGCGACCTCGTTGGTCTGCGGCGCGCTGTCCAGCCAGGGCAGCAGCGCGGGATCGGCGAGCACCGGTTCCAACGCCGCCCACAGCGCCTGCGGATCAGGCAGCGGCGCCGGGGGATAGAGCGCGGCCAGCATCGGTGCCCGGCCCTGCCGCACCTGCGCGTGCAGGGCGCCGGTCAGGCGCAGCACGGTGGCGTCGGCGGCGTGATTGTTCGGCAAGGGGTCCAGTCGCAACGCCATGGCGCCCGCCGGGTCGAGCCGGTCGGCGATCAGGCGGCACAGCAGCGCGGTGAAAGGCGATCCCAGCGCGTCGCACCATCCCGCCTGGGTGCGGGCATGGGTTCGGAACGCGCTGTCCGCCGTCATTTGAACCGGTAGGTGATCCGGCCCTTGGTCAGGTCATAGGGGGTCAGTTCGACCAGCACCTCGTCGCCGGTCAGCACGCGGATGCGGTTCTTGCGCATCTTACCGGCGGTATGGCCCAGGATCTCGTGGTCATTCTCCAGCCGGACACGGAACATGGCATTGGGCAGCAATTCCACCACCTGCCCGCGCATCTCCAGCAACTCTTCTTTCGCCATGAAGCTCTTTCAAAGGATTTCGTGGCCGTGCCCTAGCCGTGAAAGGGGGTTTTTGTCCAGCGGTCAGCCAAAGACATCGGCCATGGCATAGCGTCCTGGCGGTTTCCTCGCCAGCCAGCGCGCCGCCGTCACCGCACCCCGGGCGAAAATCTCGCGGCTCTCGGCGCGGTGCGTCAGCTCGATGCGCTCGCCGTCCGCCGCCAGGATCACGCTGTGATCGCCCGCCACGCTGCCGCCGCGCAGGCTGGCGAAACCGATGCTGCCCGCCCTGCGCGCGCCGGTCACGCCGTCGCGCAGCGCGGTACGCAGGGCGGCGAGGGGCTGACCGCGCCCCTTCGCCGCCGCCTCCCCCAGCGCCAGCGCGGTGCCCGACGGCGCATCCACCTTGTGCCGGTGGTGCATCTCGACGATCTCGACATCCCAGTCCGGCCCCAGCGCCGCCGTCGCCTCCGCCACCAGCCGCGCCAGCAGCGTCACCCCCAGCGAGGTGTTGGCCGCCTGCAGGATGGCGATGCTGCGCGCGGCGCGGTCGATGGCGGCATGGTGCGCCGCCTCCAGCCCCGTGGTGCCAACGACGATGGCCGCGCTGCCCTCCACCGCGGCGCGCAGGTTTTCGTCCAGCGCGGCGGGCGAGGTGAAGTCCACCAGCACATCCGCGGCGCGCGCCAGCGGCGCCACGTTGGTGCAGATCACCTTGCCCTGCCCCAGCGGCTGGCCGCATGCCGGATGCCCGGCCCGCTCCACCCCGCCGGCCAGCACAAGGTCCGGCGATGCGGTGATCTGGGCGATGATCGCCTGCCCCATGCGCCCGCCCGCGCCCAGGATGCCGACTCTGATGCGCTCTGCCATGCCGCCGACTTTTCCGCTAAGCCGCTTGTCATGGCAAGAGACAGCATCGTCATCCTGACCGGCGCCGGCATCTCCGCGGAATCCGGCGTGCCGACGTTCCGCGCCGCCGACGGCCTGTGGGAAGGCCATCGCGTGGAGGATGTGGCGACGCCGCAGGCCTTCGCCCGCAACCCCGACCTGGTGCAGGGGTTCTACGATGCGCGCCGCGCCGCGCTGGCGGCTGTGGTGCCGAACGCGGCGCACCATGCGCTGGCGCGCCTGGAGCGTGAATGGGATGGCGGCTTTCTGCTGGTGACGCAGAATGTCGATGACCTGCACGACCGCGCCGGCTCGCGCGCCCTTGTTCACATGCATGGCGAACTGCTGAAAGCCTGGTGCACCGGCTGCGATGCGCGCCATGCATGGCAAGGCGATTTGCGATGCATGCCGCGCTGCCCCACGTGCGGTGCCGCGAACCTGCGCCCGGACATCGTCTGGTTCGGGGAGATGCCCTATGCCATGGACACCATTGAAACGGCGCTTCACCAGTGCAGCCTGTTCATCAGCATCGGCACGTCGGGCGCGGTCTATCCGGCCGCCGGCTTCGTGGAGATCGCGCGCTGGGCCGGCGCGCGGACGGTCGAGCTGAACCTGGACCCCAGCGCCACCAGCAGCCGGTTCCACGAGAGCCGGCTGGGCCGCGCCACCGACCTGGTGCCGGCGTTCGTGGATGAACTGCTGGCCTGAGCGTATTGCGCGCGTGTTCCGATTGCACCGGTTCACGGCGCATGGCAGGCTGCGGCCATGAAACCGCTGTTCCTCGCCGCCCTGCTGCTCGCCACCAGCGCCACCGCCCGCCCGCCCGAGATGCGCGGCACCGAATGGGTGCTCGTGGAGATGAACGGCAAGCCTGTCGCGCCCATCCCGCGCGTGACGCTGACGCTGGGCAAGGATGGGCGGATGAACGGTGCCAGCGGCTGCAACCGCTTCATGGGCGGCTATGAACTTCGCGGTGGCAGCATGACGGTCCCGGGCCCGGTGGCCGGCACCATGATGGCCTGCACGCCGGAGGCAATGGCGTTCGAGGATGCCTATCTGACGCAGCTGAAAAAAGGCGGCCGGGTGCGGGTGAGCTGGGAAGGCAACATGCGCATCACGCCCGACGGCGGCGGCCAGTTGCGCTTCCGGGCGGACGTGCCGGCGCCCAAATAACGAAACCGGTGCTGCCGCCCGTCATCGCCGGCTGGTTCGCGGCCCGCGGCTGGACGGTACGCGCGCATCAGCTTGCCATGCTGGAGGCGGCACACGCCGGCGAGCATGCGCTGCTGGTGGCGGCGACCGGCGCGGGCAAGACGCTGAGCGGCTTCCTGCCGGTGCTCGCCGACCTGATCGAGCGGCCCGGGGAGGGCCTGCGCGCGCTCTATGTCAGCCCGCTGAAGGCGCTGGCGGCGGACGTGGCGCGCAACCTGCTGACGCCGATCGCCGACATGGGTCTCGACATCCGCGTGGAGACCCGCACCGGCGACACCAGCAGCGACGCCAAGAAGCGACAGCGCGAGAAGCCGCCGCACATCCTGCTGACCACGCCCGAATCGCTGAGCCTGCTGCTGACCTGGCCCGACAGCGCCACCATGCTGGCCGGGCTGGACACGGTGATCATCGACGAGATCCACGCCTTCGCGCCGACGAAGCGCGGCGACCTGCTGGCGCTGGCGCTGGCGCGCCTGCAGAAGCTGAACCCCCGGCTGCGGCGGGTGGCGCTGTCCGCCACCATCCCCGACGAACGCGGCATGCGCGGCTGGCTGGCGCCGGGCGGCAACCCCGACGCCGTGCGGCTGGTCACGGGCGAAGCGGCGGCGCTGCCCGACATCGGCATCCTGATCCCCGACGGGCGCATCCCCTGGAGCGGGCACAACGCCCGCCATGCCGCGCGGGAGGTGGTGCGGCTGATCGAGCGGCACCGGTTAAGCATCGTGTTCGTCAACACGCGCGCCGTCGCGGAACTGGTGTTCCGCGACCTGTGGGCGGAGAATGAGGCGGCGCTGCCGATCGGCATCCACCATGGCAGCCTGGCACCCGAGGCGCGGCAGAAGACCGAGGCCGCGATGGCCGCCGGGCGGCTGCGCGCGGTGGTGGCGACCGCCAGCCTGGACCTGGGAATCGACTGGGGCGATGTCGATCTCGTCGTCCAGATGGGCGCGCCGAAGGGGGCGAGCCGCATGGTGCAGCGCGTCGGCCGCGCCAACCACCGCATGGACGAGGCCTCGAAAGCGGTGATCGTGCCGGGCAACCGGTTCGAATATCTGGAGAGCCTGGCGGCCTATGACGCGGTGATGGCGGGCGACCTGGATGGCGACCCCTTCCGGCCGGGCGGGCTGGACGTGCTGGCGCAGCATCTGATGGGCGTGGCGTGCGCGGAGCCGTTCGAGGCCGGTACGATGCACGCGGAAATCAGCTCGGCAGCGCCCTATGCCGGGGTCAGCCGGGCGACGTTCGACCGGGTGCTGGAGCTGATCGCCACCGGCGGCTATGCGCTGCGCGTCTATGACCGGTTCCGCCGGCTGGTGCAGGGCAAGGACGGCCGCTGGCGGGTGACGCATCCGCGGCTGACGGCGGCGCACCGGTTGAACGCCGGGGTGATCGTGGAGGCGCCGGCGGTGAAGGTGCGTTTCGGGTCGCCCCGCGCCGGCGGCAAGGCGCTGGGCACGATCGAGGAATGGTTTGCCGCGCAGCTGCGGCGCGGCGACCGCTTCATGTTCGCCGGGCTGACGCTGGAGGTGGTGGCGAACGACGGGCCTGATCTGGTGGTGCGGATGGGGCGCGGCAATCCCAGCGTGCCCGCCTATGTGGGCGGCCGCATGCCGATGACCACGAACCTCGCCGACCGCGTGCGCGCCATGCTGCCCGACCGGGCGCAATGGGCGCGCATGCCCGACGATGTGCACGAATGGCTGGCGTTGCAGGCCGAGCGCAGCATCGTGCCCGCGCCCGACCAGCTGCTGGTGGAGACCTTCCCGCGCGACGGGCGCTGGCACATGGTGCTCTATGGCTTTGAAGGGCGCAACGCGCACCAGTCGCTCGGCATGGTGGTGACGCAGCGGATGGAGGCGCAGGGGTTGCAGCCGCTGGGCTTCGTGGCGACCGACTATGTGCTGAGCGTGTGGGGGCTGCGGGAAGTGACGAACCCGCTGGCACTGCTGCATCCGGATATCTTGGAAAGCGAATTCGCCGCCTGGATCGAGGGAACGCCCTTCCTGAAGCGGGCGTTCCGCGATGTGGCCGTCATCAGCGGCCTGATCGAGCGCACGCTGCCGGGGCAGGCCAAGACGGGGAAGCAGGTGATGTTCTCGACCGACCTGATCTTCGACGTGCTCCGCCGGCACGAGCCGGGCCACCTGCTGCTGGAGGCGGCCTGGGCGGATGCGCACAACAAGCTGACCGACCTGCCGCGGCTGGAGGGGTTGCTGCGCCGCGCGCAGACGCAGCTGCTGCATGTGCCGCTGGAGCGCGTCAGCCCGCTTGCCGTGCCGGTGATGCTGGAGATCAGCAAGGAGATGGTGACGGGACTGGCGGACGAGGCATTGCTGGAAGAGGCGGCGGCGCTGGCGGCAGAGGCGGCGTGACGGCGGTCACGCTCATGGCCTTTTGGGTGATGTAACCCGAGTTCCTGACAAGGACAGGGGAATATCTCATGTTATTGAAGTCGAAACGGGGCCGGGGCGTGCTGCTGCTTGCCGGGGCGAGCCTTCTGATGAGCGCCTGCGCCAACCGGCATGCGGTATTCCGGAACAACAGTTTTGCTGCAGCGCCGTCAATCGTCACCGTAGATGCCAAGCAGCGCAACATTATCAGCAACAAGATCGGCAATGACCTGCGCATCTGCGCGGAGGCTGCGCCGGATGTCTTCAGCGTGCTGAGCAGTAGCGGATCTTTCGACGCCAATGTCACCGATGCGGTTCGGGCCAAGCTGGGCATCTCGATTGCCGAATCCGGCGCTACCATAGAGCGCACGCAGACCATTAACCTTTTGCGAGAATCGCTTTATCGCACGTGCGAACGCTATTTGTCCGGTGCCATCAATCAGGACCAGATGGTGGTGCAGGCGGCGCGCGATCAGCGTGTGATGCTGGGGGTGCTTGCGATCGAACAGATCACCCGTACCGTGCGGCCACCGTCGACCGTGATCGTCGCCGGGGGCACGACGACGAGCGTCAGCGGCACCCTGGACGAAGCGATGGCGGAGGTGGACAAGCGGGTCGAGGCCGAAGCCGACGCCAAAGCCGCCTTCGACAACGCCAAAGCCGCCAAGGCTAAAGTGAAGCCGGACAAGACGGACTGACTGGACTGTGACGCCGTCAAAAAAGATGACAAGGCCAGCAAGGAGGACAAGGACGTCTGCACCCTGGCCGGCACCGTCGATGCGAAGAAAACGGCGCTAGCAAAAGCCACGGCGTCCCGCGAGGCGGCCGAACGGGTGGCGGGCGGTGCGACCGGCGGCGTCACGGCAGGAACAGGCGAAGGAGGCGCCCCATCGGGCACGATTGCCACGACAGTCGCCGATCCGGCCGCATTGAAAGCCGTGGCGGACAGCGTCAAGGATATCGTCAATGAATCGAACACGGTCGATGACTTCCTGATGCTGTGCATCAACATGCTGTCGCGCGCGCCGGAGCCCGGGGTTCACGATCTGCGGGCGTCCTGCCTCACGCTTGTCACCAGCGCGGCCAACCTCAATGCCGCGAAACTCGATCAGCAAGTCGAGAAACTCACGGCACGACGGCAAGATATCATCAACACGGCGCCAGCAGCCGGGAAAAATCTGTCCCAGATGTCATTCGACAAGATCGAACCGCAGCTGCGCGCCGCGCGCGAAAGCATCGGTTTGCCACGCGAGGACAGCGTCTGGCAGGCGCTTCTCGCCGGGATCAAGGCTAATGACGCAACCGCCGTCGAAGCTGCGATGAAGCGTCTGAACAACACCAGTCTTGTTACTAAACTCAACGCGATCAAGGAGTAAGTCAACATGCCGGATCAAGCCATCTATGCCCAAAGCCAGGCACAATGTCAGGCGGCGGTAAACACATTCATCATAAACAATCCAGGCGGCAACTGTCTGTTCGGACCGGCACTGATTCCCCGGACCCAGAATATCGACACCGGTCGCTTCCTGCCTTCGGTTCAGGGTTTCTGGCTGGCGGTCGTCGGATTCTGATCGCTTCCGCCGCCATGACGATTGCCGATAGGTCTTTTCCGGTGACTGCGCCCGGGTGAACGCGCCATTGACAGCATCGGTGTGCCCGCACAGGTTCGCCGCTGATGTCCCTGCTCTTCTCCCGCAACTTCGGCCCGCTGATGGCGGCGCAGTTCCTGAGCGCGTTCAACGACAATCTGTATCGCACCGCGATGGTGTTCCTGATCAGCTTCCAGTTGCTGCGCGACCAGCCCGACCAGGCCGCGGCACTGGCGACGCTGGGGGCGGGCATCTTCATCCTGCCCTTCTTCCTGTTTTCCGGCATGGCGGGCGAGCTGGCCGACACGCGGGACAAGGCGGCGATCACCCGCGTCATCAAGGCGGTGGAGATCGGCATCTTGGGCGTCGGCGCCTGGGCGTTGTTCACGGACAGTGTCATGCTGCTGATGATCGTGCTGTTCCTGACCGGCACGCACTCGGCCTTCTTCGGCCCGATCAAATACTCGATCCTGCCGCAGCACCTGCCGCCGCAGCTGCTGCTGAAGGGCACCGCCTGGGTGGAGGCGGGCACCTTCATGGCCATCCTGCTGGGGCAGATCGCCGGCGGGCTGGTGGGGCACAGCGGCGCCGCGTTCGGCATGGTGGCGGTGGCGTTCGCGGGCTGGCTGTTCTCGCTGTTCATCCCGCCCGCGCCGCCGGTCGAGCCGGGGCGACGGGCCGACCTGAACCCGTGGACCAGCAGCGTGAAGGTGGTGCGCGCCAGCTGGGCGGACGGGCGGCAGCGGGAGGCGATCATCGCCATCAGCTGGTTCTGGGCGATGGGGGCGGTGTTCACCGCGGGGTTCGTGCCACTGGTCAGCACGCGGCTGCTCGCCTCCCCGGCGGTGGCGACGCTGTTCCTGACGGTGTTTTCGGTGGGCATCGCGGCGGGGTCGCTCGCCATCAACCGCATCATGAAGGGCAGCATCAGCGGCCGCCTGGCGCCGGCCACCGGCGTGGCGCTCGCGGCCTCGGGCGCGCTGCTCTATCTTGGCATCCAGCTCTATGATGCGCCTTCCGTTCCGATCGGCGTGGCGGCCTTCCTGGCCCGCGCTGACGGCTGGCTGATCCTGGCGGCGCTGCTGGGGATTTCGGTGGCGGGCGGCATGTTCATCGTGCCGCTCTATGCGCTGTTGCAGACGGCGGCCGGCGCGGCGGAGCGCAGCCGGGCGATCGCGGCGAACAACATCATCAACGCCGCCGCGATGGTGCTGGCAAGCGGCGTGTCGGCCGCGCTGCTGGCGGCGGGCCTGGGCATTGCCGAAGTGCTGCTGCTGGTCGGGCTGCTGAACCTGCTGATCGCGCTGCGGCTGCGGCGCAACCGGGCGCTGCTGGCGGCGGTTTAGGCAATACCGTCAAGGCCCTTTCGCTGCACGATTGACAGAAGGCGCAGTGCCGGACCGCCCGGGCGTTTTGTGCCACGCTCCCAATCGGAAACCAGGTTTTTCGAGACGTTGAGGTAACGGGCGAACACAGGTTGCGAAACATGCTGCGCCTCTCGGATCGCGCGAATCTCCTCCGGCGCCAATCGTGTCGCCGGTGCAAGGCAGGCTTCATCGAATTCGCGCATCGTACGCTTCCCAATGGCGCCGCTTTCGTGCAGGCCTTCCATCATCTCGTGCACAGCGGCCAGGGGCTCACTCTTATAGGTCTGCGGCATCGTCATTCACCTCAAACAGTCGTTCTGCCAGCACTTCCCTGTCGATCTGGGCTTGGGAAAGGCCGAACATGATCTTTGCCGCTTTACGATACATAGCCAGTTCCGTGGTGGTCAGACTGGCCTTGTCGTTCTTGGCAAAGCCAAACACGAATATGGCGTATTCGCCCTGTCGAAAGAACAGGATGGTGCGATAACCGCCGGACTTCCCTTCACCCTGCCGCGCGACCCGTTGCTTGATCACGCCACTGCCAAGATTGGCATCAATCAACCCTGCCTCAGCCTGCTCTACGGCAAGCCGTAGCGCTTCATTGCCGATGCCATGCTGTCTGGCGAATTTCGCGAACCAGCGGTTCGTGTAAAGCCTGGTGGGCGACGTCGTCGGCATGCGCGACGATGCTTCTATCATTCATGGTATGACAGTTCAAGTTGCCGCTTCAACGGCCTCGCTTGCCTCCAGCCAGCGGGCTTCGGCGGCTTCCAGTGCACGGCTGGTTTCGCCGTGCAGGCGCATCAGTTCGCTCGCCGTCCGCTTCGCGTCCGCCGGGTCGGCGCTGCCGGGATCGAACAGCGCGCGGTCGATGGCGGCGCGGCGGGTGGCAAGGCGGGTGACGTCGGCTTCGGCCGCGGCCGCGGCCTCGCGCAGGGCCTTGGTCGCCTCGCGTGCCTTGGCCGCGGCCTGCCGATCCTTCTTGCCGCTGCCCTTCTGGCCCTCGCTCTTCGGCTGGTTCTTGCCGAGCACGAAGTCGGTATAGTCGTTCAGGCTGCCGTCGAACTCCCGCACGCTGCCACCATCCACCAGCAGCAGGCGGTCGGCGGTCATCTCCAGCATGTGGCGGTCGTGGCTGACAACGACGACCGCGCCGCCATAATCGTTCAGCGCCTGCACCAGCGCCTCGCGCGCGTCGACATCTAGGTGGTTGGTGGGCTCGTCGAGGATGAGCAGGTGCGGCGCGTCGCGGGTGATCAGCGCCAGCGCCAGGCGCGCGCGCTCGCCGCCCGAGAGTTTGCCGACCTTGGTCAGCGCCTTGTCCCCGGCGAAACCGAAACGGCCGAGCTGCGCGCGCACCTGCGACGGTTTCGCCGCCGGCATCAGGCGCGAGAGATGCTCGAGCGGCGTGTCGTCGCGGTCCAGCTCCTCGACCTGATATTGGGTGAAATAGCCGACGGTCAGCTTGCCCGACTTGAACACGCCGCCGCCGCGCGTTTCCAGCTGGCCGGCGAGCAGGCGTGCGAGCGTGGTCTTGCCATTGCCGTTGCGGCCCAGGAGCGCGATGCGGTCGTCGGGGTCGAGCCGCAGGTCGAGGTTCGACAGGATGGTGCGATCGCCATAGCCAACGGCGGCCTTGTCCAGCGTCATCAGCGGCGGGCGCAGTTCGGGCGGGCTGGGGAAATCGAAGCTGAGCGTCGGATCCTCGGCCATGGCGGCGATCGGCTGCATGCGCGCAAGCGCCTTCGCCCGTGACTGCGCCTGTTTCGCGGTGCTGGCGCGGGCGCTGTTGCGGGCGATGTAATCCTGCAGCTTCGCCCGCTGCGCCAGCTGTTGCGCGCGCGCCGCGGCGAGCTGCGCCTGCCGTTCGGCGCGCTGCCGTTCGAAGGCGTCGTAGCCGCCGCTGTAGAGGGTGGTCTTGCCGGCCTCCAGATGCAGGATGTGATCGACGACATTGTTCAACAGGTCGCGTTCGTGGCTGACCACCAGGATGGTGCCGCGATAGCTGCGCAGGAAGCTTTCCAGCCAGAGCGTGGCCTCGAGGTCGAGGTGGTTCGAGGGTTCATCGAGCAGCAGCAGGTCGGGTTCGGAGAAAAGCAGCGCGCCGAGCGCCACGCGCATGCGCCAGCCGCCGGAGAAACTGTCCATCGGGGCGTTCTGCATCGCCTCGTCGAACCCCAGGCCGACGAGGATGCGGGCGGCGCGGGCCGGGGCGGCATGGGCGTCGATCGCCATCAGCCGCTCGTGGATCTCGCCCAGATGGTGCATGTCGGTGCAGGTTTCCGCCTCGTGCAGCAGGGCGGCGCGCTCCACATCCGCGGCCAGCACGGTTTCGATGGGGGTGATGCTGCCGGCCGGCGCCTCCTGCGCGACATAGCCGAGGCGGGCGCCGCGCGGCATGTCCACCCGGCCGTCGTCCGGCGCCAGGTCGCCGATGATGACCCGCAGCAGCGTGGACTTGCCGGCGCCGTTGCGGCCGATGAGACCGACGCGGCTCTTGGGCGGCAGCGCGGCGGTGGCGCCATCGAGGATGGTGCGCCCGCCGAGGCGCACGGTGATGCCGGAGACGTTGAGCATGGCGCCGCCTAACAGGCGCGCGCCGGAATCGCCAGTGTCAGGCGGCCTTGCGCAGGCGGGGCGCGGGTTCGCGCGCGGCAATGTCGCTGCCGGCGAGCGCGCTGACGAACTGGTCCACCGCGGCATCCCAGCTGAAGCGCCGGCCTTGCGCGATGGCGGCACAACGGGGAATGCGCAGCGCGGCGGCGATGGCGGTGGAAAGATCCTCGTTGAGCGCGCCCCCCTCGCCGACCACATCCAGTGGCCCGGCGACGGGGTAGGCGGCGACGGGGAGTCCACTGGCCATCGCCTCCACAAGGACGAGGCCAAAGGTGTCGGTGCGGCTGGGGAAGACGAACAGGTCGGCGCCGGCATAGGCGCGCGCCAGTGGCTCGCCGGACAGCGCGCCGGTGAAGAGGGCATTCGGGAAGCGCGCCTTCAGGCCGGCGAGCGCCGGGCCATCGCCAACGACGACCTTGGTACCGGGGGCGTCGGCGGTAAGGAAAGCCTCGATATTCTTTTCGACTGCCACCCGCCCGACCGTCAGCAGGATCGGCCGCGGCAGCGCTTGCCAGCCGTCGGGTTTGGGGAGGCCGGGGCGAAAGGCGGAGAGATCGACCCCGCGCGACCAGAGGCGGGTGCGGGGCAGGCCCTGGTCCGCCAGTTCCGCGGCCAGGCGCGGCGTGGCGACCAGCACGTGGCGCGCCCGGCCATGGAACCAGCGGAGGAAGCGCCAACTGAGGCTTCGCGGGATGCGAAAACGGGCGTGGACATAGTCCGGGAAGCGGGTGTGGAAGCTGGTGGTGAAGGCGGCGTTGTTCGCCTCGCACCAGCGGCGCGCGGACAGGCCGAGCGGCCCTTCGGTGGCGATGTGGATCGCATCCGGCGCGAAGGCGCGGATCATCCGGCCGACGGCGCCGGGCGGGGTCAGCGCCAGGCGGATTTCCGGATAGGTCGGGCAAGGGAGCGAGGCGAAACGGTCGGGCGTGATCGTCTCGACGGTGATGCCGCGCGCGCGGAGATGCTCGACCGTGGTGGTCAGCGTGCGGACGACGCCGTTGACCTGCGGTGTCCAGGCATCGGAGACGAGCAGCAGGCGCTTCATGCGGGGATTGGTGTGGAAATTGACGGCCCCACCCCCGGCCGCTGACGCTTCGCGTCGTCTTCGACTTCCCCTGAAGGGGAGGGGAGGCGTTTCGCACGGTTGCGGGCGGCCCAGTCGAGGATCTTCATGCGGCCGTCGGCATGTTCGACCAGCGCGGTGCAGCTTTCCACCCAGTCGCCATCGTTCATGTAGAGGATGCCATTGAAATCGCGGATTTCCGCGCTGTGGATATGACCGCAGATGACACCATCGGCACCGCGTTCGCGGGCGGCGTGGGCGACGGCTTCCTCGTACCTGCATATATATTCAACGGCGTTCTTCACCTTGGCCTTCAGGTGGGCCGACAGCGACCAGTAGGGCAAGCCGAAGGCGCGGCGGGCGGCGTTGAACCAGATGTTGAGGCGCAGCAGCAGGGCATAGGCATGGTCACCGAGGAAGGCGAGCCAGCGGGCGTAGAGCACGACGCCGTCGAACTCGTCGCCGTGCAGCACCAGATATTTCCTGCCGTCGGCGCTGTGGTGGATGGCTTCGGCGACAATTTCCACGTCGCCGAAATTGAGGCCGACGAAATCGCGCAGCACCTCGTCATGGTTGCCGGGCACATAGATGATGCGCGTGCCCTTCTTCGCCATTTTCAGCACGCGGCGCACCACGTCATTGTGGCGGGTGGGCCAGTACCAGCCCTTTTTCAGGCGCCAGCCGTCGATGATGTCGCCCACCAGATAGAGGGTTTCGGTCTCGATCGACTTCAGGAAATCGAGCAGCAGGTCGGCATTGCAGCCGGCGGTGCCGAGGTGGGTGTCGGAAATGAACACCGTGCGATAGCGCAGCTTGCGACGGGGCTCGTCGCTGTCCTCCTCCTGCATCCAGTCGGGACCGCTCGACAGGTCGGCAAGGCGCGGGAAGCGCGGCGCTTTGGCAGCGGGTCTGGTTGGGGCACGGGCAACCGTGGCCATGGAAGGTCCCCTTCATCGGTTGCCCGACGGCAGTAGGGCGAAGGCATGACGCGGGCGTTGCGGCTTTGTGACGGTTGCGCGACGGCGGGTGCGGCGGATTGACTCAGGTGGCGGTGGCTATTCCGCTCTGAGCGGCCGGCTGAGCAGTGCGTCGGTGACGGCGCGGACATCGGCGCTGCCGGTCAGCAGCGCGGCGACGGCGGCGGCGATGGGCATGTCCACACCGGCGGCCTGCGCGGCGCGGACCAGGACGGGGGCCGTCGCCGCGCCTTCGGCGACACTGGTCTTGCCGGCGAGCGCCTGGGTGGCGCTCTGCCCCTGGCCCAGGGCGTGGCCCAGCGTGAAGTTGCGGCTTTGCGTACTGCCGCAGGTCAGTACAAGGTCGCCGAGGCCGGAGAGGCCGGCGAGCGTTTCCGCGCGGGCGCCGCGCGCCAGGCCGAAGCGGGTCATTTCAGCGAAACCGCGCGCGATCACCGCGGCGCGGGCATTTTCCCCCAGGCCGGCGCCGATGACGACGCCGCAGGCGATGGCCAGCACATTCTTGACCGCGCCGCCGATTTCCGCGCCGATGACATCGTCGCTCCAATAGGGGCGAAAGGCCGGGCGGGCGAGGGTGCGGGCGAGGCGCTCCCCGCAGTCGGCATCGGCGCAGGCGAGGGTGACGGCGGTGGGTTTGCCCTCCGCCACCTCGCGCGCGAAGCTGGGGCCGGAGAGGACGGCGAGCGGGCTGGCAGGCGCGACCTGGGCGGCGATGTCGGACATCAGCGCGAGTGACCGCGCCTCGATGCCCTTGGCGCAGAGGATCAGGGTGGGGCGGTGGGCGACCGGGCTTTCGGCGAGCGTGGCGCGCAGATGTTGCGCCGGGGTGACGACGAGCCAGACCGGGCAGGATGCGAGATCGCCGGTCAGGCCGGTGGCGCGGATGTTGGCGTGCAGCGGGACGCCAGGGAGGAAGGCGGGGTTTTCATGGGCCTGGTTGACGGCGCGGACCACTTCCGGCTCGCGCGCCCAGATCAGGACGGGGATGTCGTCTGCAGCGAGGGTCTGGGCGAGGGCAGTGCCCCAGGCGCCGGCGCCGAGGATGGCGAGCGGGGCGCTCATGCCTTGACCCCGGCGCCGCGGACGGGGTCGGCCCGGTCGTCCAGCGGCCAGCGCGGGCGGGCGGGGGTTTCCAGGGGGTCGGTGAGGCCGAGGGCGAAACGTTCGCAGCCGGCCCAGGCGATCATGGCGGCATTGTCGGTGCAGAGCTTGAGCGGCGGCGCGACGAAGGGCAGGCGGTGCGCGGCGGCGAGCGCGGCGAGGCGGGCGCGGATGGCGGCATTGGCGGCGACGCCGCCGGCGACCACCAGCGCGGTGGCTTCGGGCATGGCGGCGAGCGCCAGGCGGGTGCGGTCCTCGAGCGCGTCGGTGATGGCGGCCTGGGTGGCGGCGGCGATGTCGGCGACGCCGTGCCTGCCGGACTGGTGGGCACGGAGCGCCGCGGTTTTCAGGCCAGCGAAGCTGAAATGCGGTTCGTCGCTGCCGACCATCGGGCGCGGCAGGGGAACGGCGGCGGGGTCGCCGGTGGCGGCCGCGCGTTCCAGCGCCGGCCCGCCGGGAAAGCCTAGCCGCAAGATCTTCGCCACCTTGTCGAAGGCTTCGCCGGCGGCATCGTCGATGGTGGTGGCGAGGCGGCGGTAGCGGCCGACGCCGTCGACGCCGAGCAGCTGGCAATGGCCGCCGCTGACCAGCAGCAGCAGGTAGGGGAAGTCGAGCGTGGCGTCGGCGAGGCGGGGCGAAAGGGCGTGGCCTTCGAGATGGTTGATGGCGAGGAGCGGCTTGCCGGCGGCGTAGGCCAGCGCCTTCCCCGTCACCAGCCCGACCATGACGCCGCCGATCAGGCCGGGGCCGGCGGTGGCGGCGATGGCGTCCACATGCCCGAGCGCGATGCCGGCGTCTGCCAGCACGGCCTCCACCATGGGCGTCAGGCGTTCGGTGTGGGCGCGGGCGGCAAGTTCGGGGACGACGCCGCCCCAGGGCGCGTGGGTCTCATCCTGGCTGGCGATGCGTTCGGCGAGGATGGTGCGGTCATGGCGCACCAGCGCGACGGCGGTTTCGTCGCAGCTGGATTCGATGCCCAGGATCAGGCCGGCCGTGTCCATGGCTGGCCCCCTCCGCCGCGGCTTTGCCGCGAGTCGCTCCCCCGTGCCGGGGGAGAGGGCGTCAGGTTGTTACTCGCCACCTTCTTCGTCGCTGCCATCGTCGCGGATGCGGGCGGTGCTGACGACATGTTCGTCGTCGGCGACCTTGAACAGCGTCACCCCCTGCGTGCCGCGGCCCATGATCCGGATGTCGGACACGCCGGTGCGGATCAGCTTGCCCTGGTCGGTGACCAGCATCAGCTGTTCGGTGGGTTCGACCGGGAAGCTGGAGACCACCGGCCCGTTGCGCTCGCTGGTGTCGATGTTCACCACGCCCTGGCCCCCGCGCCCGGTCTGGCGATATTCGAAGGCGCTGGAGCGCTTGCCATAGCCGTTGGCGGTGATGGTGAGGATGAACTGCTCGGCGGCGGTGAATTCCGCCATGCGCTCGGGCGGCAGCGTCGGTTCGGCCGGGTCGGCCTTCCACGGCGCGGCTTTCAGATAGGCTTCGCGCTCGTCCGCCGTGGCCTCGAAGCCGCGCAGGATCGACAGGCTGATGACCTCGTCGCCGGGCGCCAGCGTCATGCCGCGCACGCCGGACGAGGTGCGGCTCTGGAACTCGCGGACATCGTCGACGGCGAAACGGATCGCCTTGCCGCTGCGGGCGGCGAGCAGCACATCCTCCCGCTCGTGGCAGAGGGCGACGCCGATCAGGCTGTCCTCGTCGCCATCCTCGAAGCGCATGGCGAGCTTGCCGTTGGCCGGCACGTTGGCGAAGGCATCCATGCTGTTGCGGCGGACATAGCCATGGGCGGTGGCGAACATCACGTGCAGCTTCGCCCATTCGCCCTCGTCCTCGGGCAGCGGCAGCACGGTGGCGATGGTCTCGCCGGGCTCCAGCGGCAGCAGGTTCGCCATGGCGCGGCCCTTCGACTGCGGCGTGCCTTCGGGCAGTTTCCACACCTTCAGGCGATAGACCTTGCCCCGCGTGCTGAAGAACAGCACCGGGGCGTGGGTGGAGGCGACGAACAGCTCGGTGATCGTATCCTCCTCCTTGGTGGTCATGGCGTTGCGGCCCTTGCCGCCGCGGCGCTGGGCGCGGTAGCTGTCCAGGCTGACCCGCTTGATCCAGCCGGAAAGCGTGGTGGTGACGACCATGTCCTCCCGCGCGATCAGGTCCTCGTCGTCGACATCGTCGGCCTGCACGATCTCGCTGCGGCGCGGGGTGGCGAAACTGTCGCGCACGACGGCGAGTTCGGCGCGCAGCACGCTTTCCAGGCGGGCGCGGCTGGCGAGGATGTCGAGCAGGTCGGCGATGGTGGCGGCAAGCGTCTTCAGCTCGTCCGCGATCTCGTCGCGGCCAAGCGCGGTCAGGCGGTTGAGGCGCAGCTCCAGGATGGCGCGGGCCTGCGCGTCCGACAGGTAATAGCTGTCGGTGGCGGCGGACGCGCTGCCGCTGGGGCCGGTTTCGACGGTGGCGTCCACCAGGGCGAGATAGGGCGCGATCTCGGCCGCCGGCCAGGCGCGCGCCATCAGCGCCTCGCGCGCTTCGGCGGGGCTGGCGGCGGCGCGGATCAGGCGGACCACCTCGTCGAGGTTGCTGACCGCGATCACCATGCCGAGCAGCAGGTGGGCGCGGTCGCGCGCCTTGTTGAGGAGGAAGCGGCTGCGGCGGGTGATGACCTCTTCGCGGAAGCGGATGAACGCCTCGATCACGTCGCGCAGGTTGAGGAGTTCGGGGCGGCCGCCGCGCAGCGCCAGCATGTTGACGGGGAAGCTGGACTGCGCCGGGGTGTGGCGCCAGAGCTGGTTGAGCACCACGTCGGGCACGGCGTCGCGCTTCAGCTCCATGACGATGCGCACGCCCTCGCGGTTGCTCTCGTCGCGCAGGTCGGAGACGCCCTCGATGCGCTTGTCCTTGACCGCGTCGGCGATCTTTTCAACGAGGCTGTTCTTGCCGAGCTGGTAGGGGATTTCGGTCAGCACGATCTGCTGGCCGGTTCCGCGCCGCTCCTCGATGACATGGCGGCTGCGCATCATGATGCTGCCGCGACCCGTGGTCATGGCGCTGGCGATGCCGCTGGTGTTGAGGATGAGCGCGCCGGTCGGGAAATCGGGGGCACGGACATGGGCCATCAGGTCGGCGGCGGAAAGGCCGCGATCATCGAGCCATGCAAGGCAGGCATCGATCACTTCGCCCAGGTTATGGGGCGCGATGTTGGTCGCCATGCCGACGGCGATGCCGCCGGCGCCGTTGACCAGCAGGTTGGGGAAGCGCGCCGGGAGAACGGATGGTTCCGATTCCTGACCGTCGTAATTCGGGACGAAATCGACGGTGTCCTTGTCGAGGTCGTCGGTCAGCGCCTCCGTCACCCTGGCGAGCCGCGCCTCGGTATAGCGCATGGCGGCCGGCGGGTCGGGGTCCATCGAGCCGAAATTGCCCTGGCCGTCGATCAGCGGCAGCCGCATCGACCAGTCCTGCGCCATGCGGGCGAGCGCGTCGTAGATCGCGCTGTCGCCGTGCGGATGGTATTTCCCCATGACGTCGCCGACGATGCGGGCGGATTTGCGATAGGGTTTGCCGGGGCCGAAGCCGTTTTCGTGCGCGCTATAGAGGATGCGGCGATGCACGGGCTTCAGGCCGTCGCGCACGTCCGGCAGCGCGCGGGCGACGATGACCGACATGGCATAGTCGAGGTAGGAGGTGCGCATCTCCTCGACGAGGTTCACGGGCGCGATGTCGCCGCCGGGGGCAGGAGGAATAGGGGGGGGAATGGGGGTGGGGGGATCGATCACGTCGGACATGCGGGGGCCTTAGACCCCATGGCCGCAAAAGGCCAGTTTTTGGATGAATCCGACGGGAATCGCAGGCCCCGTTAATCCGGCTTGCGCGGGGGCTGTTTTCCCCGTTAACCTGTGAACAAGAATTACCAGAGTCGCAGTCGTCACAAGCCGAACGGGGGTGGTTCCGGTGTTTGTCGCTGTCTGTCCGATCTGTGCCATGAGCGGTTTCGGCGCCGGCTGCCACCGGTGCAGCCCATGCTGATGACCGACGAGCGGCCCGTCGCGGCGACGGACGCGGATGCCCGATCCGACCTGCTGATCCTGGGTGTCGGCCGGGCATCGCCGCGCGTGGCGGGGGCGTTGGCGGAGGCGCTGGAACTGCCGATCGAGCTGGTGGTGGATGCCATCTACCGCGCGCCGGCGCGGCTGCTGGCCAACCTGCCGCACGATGACGCGCAGCGGCTGGCGGGGATCGTCGCCGGGCTGGGGCTGGAAGTGGCGGCGGCACCCGCGGGTGAGGCGCCGCCACGGGCGGCGGTGCTGGACATCGCGGCCGACCTGGTGGAGCCGGCGGCAGCCGACGCGGTGGCCGACGCGCTGGGTCGGTTTCTGGGGATGCCGCCCGAACAGGCGCTGGAGACGCTGTTGACGCCGCCGGGGATCGTGCTGGGCAATGTGACGGCGGCGACGGTGCAGGCGCTCGACCGGGCATTGCCGGCCGGCGCCGTCGAACTGACGGCGTCGGAGGCGGCGACGGCGCGCTATGCGCTGTTCGCCGGCGGGCTGAGCGCGGCGCAGCGCGCGGTCTTGCGACCGCACATCGCGGCGGATGCGGCGACGGGGGCGGATGGCAGCGTGACGCTGTTCGACCTGGAGCGCGGCGCGGCGGATGCGCTGTGGCGGCGGCTGAAGGCGCCCGAGGGCGTGCGGATCGTCAACCAGGCCTTCCTGCGCTTCACGCTGTGGCTGACGGCGATGCCGGCGGACGCGACCGCCGGCGTGGCGGCGCTGGAGATGCTGGCCGGCGTGCCGGCGGAGGATTATCCGCTGCTGGCGGAGATTTTGCCGGTGCCGGTCGCCGAGCGGGTGCCGATGGCGGATGTGCCGGAGCGGCTGGCGGCGTTCGCGCAGGCCGGGTTCGGTGCCCGGGCGGAGCTTTCGACCTTTGGCGCGATGGCGTTGCATATATATTCAGCGCCGCCGGGCGTGCTGGCGGGCTTCGGCTTCGATGCCGCGCCGCCGTTTGCGACACCACCCATGGCGGAGCCGCGCGCGCGGCTGCTGCGGGCGCGGCTGGAAGCGGCGGGCGTGGAGGTGGTGGCGGCATGAGCGACCTGCACCAGCTGCATGTGGGGGTGGCCGAGGGCGGCAAGCTGCTGGCGCTGAAGGGCCGGCACAAGGAGGCTTTGGCGCGCTATCGCGAGGCGCTGCGGCTGGCGCAGGCGGCGCGGGCGCCGCAGCTGTTCGCGCGGCATTACCTGCACTGCGTGCTGGAATCGCTGGAGCATATGGGCGCGCATGCGCGGGCGGTTGCGCTGGCGCGGGAAGCGGCGAGTGCGGCCGCCAACCCCGACCCGAGCGATTTCCAGCGCCGCGACCGCGCGCACCTGCTGGAGCGGCAGGGGGTCAATGAACTGAAGGCCGGCGAGGTGGCGGCGGCGCAGGCGACGCTGGCCGGGGCGCTGGCGCTGGATGCGGCGCTGCCGCTGGCGGCGCAGCTGCTGGAATGGACGGCACGCGGGCTGAGCGTCAGCCCGGCGCGGCTGGCCGAGGCGCAGCGGCGGCACGGTTATTTCGTGGTGCGGGCGGACAGTGTCGAGGCGGCGCGCGCGCTCGATCCCCCCGCGCGGGCTCAGCAATCGGACCCCCTGAAGGAGGCTTTCCATGGCCGATAATCCCATCGAGACGATGACGCCGGGACAGATACTGACCGACACGAGCGTCGCCAATTTCATCAAGGCGATGGGCATCAGCATCGCCGAGGCGCAGTTGCAGCTGGACCTGAACAGCCTGGCGCAGGTGGGCGAATATGTGCAGCCACGCGAGGGGCTGGGGGGCAAAAGCCTGTTGCAGCTGGGGCTGTCGCCGCCCTTTTACCATTATCAGCATGCCGATCTGACGGTGTCGTTGCAGCTGACCATGAAGGTGGGGCGGACGGAGGCGTTCGGCATCGGCGGCCGGGTGGATTTCGGGCTGAACAATGGTCCCGGGGCGGCATCGGGCACGCCGGCCAACGCGCGGCTGGCGCAGGTGACGCTGACCGCGATGCCGGCGAGCGTGACGGTGGCGGGAACGCGGCTGGAGGTGACCGGCGCGGATCTGGAGACGGCGGCCAATGGCCTGGCGGACCGGTTGCGGATGCCGACGGGGCGGTTCGACCGGGTGTTCGTGAACAACACCGCGCGCGACGTGACGCTGGCGCTGACGCCGGGCAGCGCGACCAACCCGGTGCTGTCGCGCAACGCGGTTGCTTTCCTGCCGACGGCGCGGGCGGATGCGGCACTGATCCGCATCAGCAATACGCCGACGGCGGGGGCAAACGAGGTCTATACGCTGGCCAGCGGCAAGGTGGCGACGGTCAATTCCGAGGCGGATTCGCTGGCATTCGCGCGCAGCGTGCGGACGGCGATCGCCGGGCTGGGCGGGTTCAACGCGCGGCTGGTGCGCGATGCCAATGGCGCGACAACGGCGCCGGATGCACCCGGTGCCATCGCCATCGCCCTGTTCGATACCGGCAGCAGCGTGCTGAAACCCGCCGCCCTGACCGAGCTGGGGGTGATCGCCTCCATCCTGCGCGGCGGCACGCAGGCGATTACCGTGAGCGGCTTCACCGACCGGCAGGGGGGTGAGGCGAACAATGTCCGGCTGGGCAGCGACCGCGCGACGCGGGTGCGCGACCAGCTGATCGCGCTGGGCATCGCGGCGTCGCGCATCACCACGGTGTTGCCGAGCACCGGGGAGACGCGCTGGGCGGGGACGCCCAACGGCGCCGACAATGCGCAGTTCCGGCGGGCGGAGGTGACGATCCCCGGCAACGACCATTATATCGTGGTGGAATCGGCGGGCACCAACCTGCAGGCGACGCCGACGCCGAACCGCACCGATGGCTCGGCGGGGAACGGTTTTGTCGCGCTGGCGCGGTCGAGCGCGCAGGCGGTGGATGCGACGGCGGTGAATGTCGGCACGGCGGCGACCGCGGTGGCGGTGAGCGGCGCGGCGGTGAACAGCGACGGCACGGTGTTCGCGACCGACAGCCCCGAAGCCTTTGCCTTCAACCTGGCGCGCGACATCAACGCCGGTTCGGCGACCAATGGCGCGCGGGCGACGCGGCGCGGCGCGGTGGTGTTCGTGGCGCGGGCGGACGATGCCATCGTGCTCGACCTGCTGACGCTGGGCACCGCCGACATCACGCTGGCGGCGGATGGCGGCGCGCGCATCAGCCAGCCGCTGGCGAGCGCGGCGGGGCCGGGCAGCAGCAGCACGCCGACGGCCGATCCGAACCGCACCAACTATGCGCTGGCGGTGGGCATTTCGGTGGATTACCGCACCAGCCGGATGTTCGAGCAGTCGGTGAACGGCAACAGCAGCATCAGCGCGCGGATCGTCTCCATCCCGGCGCCGGTCGAGTTCCTGGATGAAATCCGCACCTTCCTGGCGCCGCAGCCGGCGACACCGACACCCAGCCCGACACCCACCCCGACACCGACGCCGACGCCATGAGCGAGGTTCCCCAGGTCACGCGGCAGCTGCTGTCCGCGCCGCTTCCCGACATCATCCAGCGGCTGGGGATCGCCATTGCCGACGCGCAGCGGGCGCTGGACGCGAACAGCGTGGCGAGCGCGCAGCTGATGGCGACGACCGAGGTGGAGGTGGGGGGCGAGAAGTATAACCTGATGGCGTTGGGGTTCACGCCGACCTTCTACAGCTTCACCGAGGCGACGGTGGAGGCGAAGCTGAGCTTCAGCATGACCGAGGGCACCGAGTTCGGCGTGACCGCGGGGGCGCAGGTGGGGGTGCAGGCCGGGTTTGTGATGGTCGCGGCCTCGGTCAGCGTGTCCTATGCCCGGAAATTTTCGGTGAGTGCCGAGGGGATGAGTTCGATCGCGGCGCGCGTCGTCAGCCTGCCGCCGCCGGAGATCCTGGAAAATCTGCTGCGCAAGCTGAGCGCGAAGACGGTCTGAGAAGGGAGAGACGATCATGTCGATTGGTCAGGAGCTGCTGAACGTCCCGATGGGGGACATGATCCGGCAGATGGCGTTCGCGATTGCCGAGGGGCAGATGAAGCTGGACGCCAGCAGCATCGAGGTGGCCGAGATGATGGGCGGGCTGAAGGTCATCTATGACGAGGAGGGCAAGCCGACCTTCGACGACAGCCGCATCTTCTTCGGATACGACCTGATGACGATCAAGCAGGCCGAGGCCTATATGGCGGCCGACGTCGGGCTGACGGGGGGCGACGCGACGGCGATGATGAACCGGCTGCGCGAGATCGCCGGCGTGCCGAACAATGCCAACAAGGACACGACGCTGATCCGCGTGCCGACGCGGCTGTCGATGCTGGAGCTGGGCTTCTCGCCGACCTTCTACCAGTTCGTCGACACGATCATCGAGGTGAAGATCGCGATCAAGATCACCCGCAGTTTCGAATCGACGCGGACGACGCGCGACACGCGGCAGAACACCACCAAGTTCGGCATCGGCGGCGGGGTTTTCGGGGCGATCTTCGGCGGGCCGAAGGCGAGTTCGGACACAGTCAGCACCAGCCAGGTGGATGCCACCTATTCGGCGAAATACAGCTATAGCGCGGAGGGCAGCAGCCTGCTGCGCACCAAGCTGGTGCCGCTGCCGCCGCCGCCGATCCTGGAGGAGCGCATCCGGCGGCAGCTGGACGAGGATGTCGAGCGGCGCAGGAAGCTGCTAGAGCGTGAGCTGGGGCCGGCGCCGACGCCCGGGCCGGGGCCGACATGATGGGGCGTAACGCTGTGCAAAGGATATCGCGATGAGCGTTGGAACCGAATTGCTGGCGGTGCCGTTCCCCGAGATGGTGCAGCGGCTGGGCGTGGGCATCGCGCAGGCGCAGTTGCAGCTGGACCTGGTGTCCTTGCGCATCGCCCGCCTGATGGCGGGCTATGACGAGGAAAAGGATGAGGCGACGCCGGGCGAGGGCAACAAGAGCAAGAAATATCTGGTGAAGTTCGGCGACGGGCAGGAATACAGCCTGATGGAGCTGGGGTTCACGCCGACCTTCTATCAGTTCGTCGACACCGTCATCGAGCTGAAGATGTCGATCAGCTTCAAGAGCGAGACCGAGATCAAGCGCGAGGCGAGTTCGAGCGTGACCGCGGGCGGTGCCTTCTGGACGCCGTTCGGTGGCGGCGGTTCGGTGGCGTCGAGCAGCGTCAGCGCCAGCTATGCCGCGAAATACCAGTATAGCGCGGAGGGCAGCAGCCTGATGCGCACCAAGCTGGTGCCGGTGCCGCCGCCGGCGCTGTTCGAGGAGCGGGTGCGCGACCTGATTTCCAAGCGCGCGGCGCCGACGACCTGATGCCGGCGCCGTGGCAGGATGCGCTGGCGCGGGCACGGGCCGGGGGTCGCCCGCCGACGGCGGTCGCGGCTGCGCCGACGGCGGTTGCCGCCGCGCCTGCGCCTGTTGCGGCTATCGCCGCGCCGGCGGTCGATCCCGCCAGCGTGGCGCCGGGGCTGGCGCGGTTGCTGGAGGAGCGGGCGGCGCTGGAGCGGTCGATGGCGGCGCTGACGGGGGCGGCGCCGAGCGATCCGCGCTATGCCGTGGCGCCGCTGGCGGAACGGCGGGCGGAACTGGCGCGCTGGGGTGGCGCGCGGGATGCGGCACGGGCAGAGGCGGCGCGCGAGGCGCCGCGGACGCCGGGGATGGCCTTTCCCGAACCGCTGTTGCGCGGGACGCCGGGCGAGAGCGTGCGCGCCACGCCGGGCGAAAGCGTGCGCGAGACCCCGGGGGCGCTGCCACGGGTGCCGGCGCTGCCCGACCTGGCGCGCGGGCGGGCCGAGGCGGGCCGGCGGATTTCGGCGCTGCGGGACGTGGGCAGCGCGCTGAGCGATGCCGGCCGGGCGCTGCGCGCGCCGGGGGAGCGGCGGGAGGGCGGCGGTGATCCGCTCGACCGGCGGCTGGCGGCGGCGCGGGACATGGCGGCGCGCGGGCGGAGGAGCTATGCCGCGGCGGAACGGGCGCTGGGGGCGGCGCGCAGCGCCATCCCGGATGGCTGGGAGGAGCGGGCGCGGGAGCGGATTCCGGGGCTGGGGCGGGCCGATCCCTATGTGCGGGAGGCGGCGCGGAAGCTGGCGGTGGTGGTGGGGACGATCGACGAGATGACGGCGAAGGCGGAGCAGCTGCGGGAGAGCGCGTCCGCCGCGCGCGAGCTGCGCGAGGCGGACGCGGCGAACGACGATGCGCGGCGCGACCGGGCGCTGGAGCGGCTGCGGGCGCGGCGGGCGGAGGGAGGCGGCGATGCCTGAGCAGAGCCAGTTCGTCGGCAATTCGGTGGAGGAGCTGCTGGTCTCCCTGGCCGAGGGGGTGCGCGAGGCGCAGATGGCGCTGAACAGCGGCCCGTTGGTGGACCCCAGTGGCCGGCCGCTGACCAGTTACCAGCTGCCCTTCCTGGATTTCACCATCCAGGTGACCATGGAAACCAAGAGCGGCGCCGGCGGCCGGCCGGTGGCGCTGATGTTCCTGCCCAAGGCGGCGGACAGCAAGGACCAGTCGGTGCGCAGCACGATTTCCGGCCGGCTGGTGGCGACGCCGCCGGGCGAGGGGCTGCCGGTGCCGCGCATCACCATCGACACCGCCGGCAACATCGGCGGCAAGGCGGCGATCACGCTGACCGTGAGCAACAGCGCCGGCGAGACGCTGGCGAACCAGCCGGTGGAGCTGAACATCGATGACCGGGATTCGGACCTGCTGTCGAAGGCGCGGGGGACGAACGGGATGACGCGGCTGCCGGGCACGCGGCTGGCCGCGGCGCTGTTGACCACCGATGCCGCCGGCAAGGCGTCGACCGTGCTGGAGATCGCCGACCAGCAGGCGGGCAAGGGCGTGGTGGTGGTGGTGGCGTCGATCGGGCCGTTCAGTGCCCGGGCGGCGATCCCGGTGGAGCTGGTGGGATGAGCACGAGCTTCCAATGGTTCGCGCGGCTGCTGGACGGCGATGCCAAGCCGGTGAGCGCCGTGAAGGTGGAGGTGCAGCTGTTCGACCTGGCGGGCGGCGCCTGGACAGCCTTTGGCGGCGCGGAAAGCGACGGTGACGGCCGGCTGCGCGGCAAGGGCGAGATCGCCGACGACAGCGTGGCGGTTGCCCCGGCGATGCGGCTGGTGGAGGCGGGGACGACCACCGTGCTGTCGGCGACGCCGGGGATCACGCGCAGCGCGCGCGGCCTGTTGAACGTGGATTTCGGCGAGCTGACGCGATTGCCGCCGGAGACGCATTTCACCCTGGCGCGGGCGGCCGGGCGGTTCGGCGGGCGCGACCGCTTCACCATCGGCGGGGTGGCGCGCGGGGTGACGGTAGCAGGCGGTACGGCGGCGAGCGACACAGCGACCAGCGAAACGGGGGCGAGCGATAGCGGCGGTGATGACCGGATCGCGGCGGCGAACCTGCTGGCGGCGCGGGAGGCGGTGCTGGCGAGCCGCGAGCGGCTGCTGGCCGAACGGGAGCGGACCTTTACCACCGTGCGCGGCGCGGCGGATGCGGCGAGTGCCGCGACGGCGCCGGGGCTGGCGACGGCGGCGACGGCGGCAGCCTTGGGGGGCGATGGCGGGGTGGTGGGCATGCGCGACCTGGCCATCGGCCTGGGGACGCAGCTGGACGATGCGCAGGTGGCGCTGAAATCGCGCGGCTTCTCGCTGGGGGCGGTATCCATCGTGGCGCGCGGCGCGGCGGTGGGGGATGGCACGCAGATGCGCTTCCTGGGGGCGGAGGAGCTGAAGTCGGCGACCGGGGCGGCGATCTCGGAATTCAAGGTCAACATGGCGCCGGACAGCGAGCGCGCGGCCGACACCGGGCTGCGCGTGCCGGACGTGTCGCAGCTGACCGAAAATGCCGCGCGGCGGGTGCTGGCCTCGGTGGGGCTGGTGCTGGAGGCGACCTATGGCAGCCGCGCGCTGAACCCGGCGGCGGCGGAGGGCCAGGCGATGTTGCAGACGCCGGCGGCGGGGACGGAAAGCAGCCGCGGCGCGCGGGTGCTGGTGGTGTTCGCGCGCGGGCAGGGATAGGAGCGGAGGATGGCGGACACGCTGGGCGACCTGATGAGCGACGGCCTCGCCTCGCCGCTGGGCGATGTGATCGCCGCCGTGGGGCGCGGCGTGGCGGACGCGCAGGCGGCGCTGGACGCCGCCAGCCTGAAGGCGACGCTGGCGGTTTATGAGACGGAGGGCGATGCCGGCGCGGCGCTGCTGCGGGAGATCGGCTATCGCCCAACCTTCTATGTGCTGCCGGAAACCACCTGCGAGGTGCAGCTGTCGATGCGGGTGGGCGGCAGCGGCGGGGCCGATGGCAGCGCGGGGTCGCTGCCGGGGGCGGGGCGCACCTATGTGACGCCGGTGGATGCCGGGTTCCAGCAGCGCTATGGCTTTCTGGCGCAAGGGGCGGCGAAGCTGACCTTCAAGGTGGTGCCGGTGCCGCCGCCGTCGGCGCTGGATGAGGCGCGGCCGGTGCCCGACCTGGTGGGCAGGGATGCGGTGGCGGCGGCGACGGCGCTTGGCACGCTGGGGCTGGTGGCGGCGACGGTGACCGGCGACGGCAAGGCCATCCCGCCGGAGAAGCGCGAGGGGCTGGTGGTGGCGGCGCAGGATGTGCCGGCGCCGCGGCTGGTGCCGATCGGCGGGACGGTCACGCTGACACTGAAGAAGCCCTGAGGGCTGGCGTTCGCCGGCTTGGAAAGACGGGGGCGTTTGCGCTAAGGACGGGCTTTCCCCACACGTTCGCGAGCGAGACCCCCGTGGCCTATCAATATAGTTTTGTGATGAAGGGTCTGACCAAGACCTTCCCCGGCGCGCCGAAGCCGGTGCTGAACAACATCAACCTGCAATTCCTGCCGGGCACGAAGATCGCCATCATCGGGTCGAACGGCAGCGGCAAGTCCACGCTGATGAAGATCATGGGCGGGATCGACAAGGAGTTCCAGGGCGAGGCGTGGGCGGCGGAGGGCGTGCGCGTCGGTTATCTGCCGCAGGAGCCGCAGCTGGACCCCGCCAAGACCGTGCTGGAGAATGTGAAGGATGGGGTGCGGCCGGTCGCGGACATGGTGGACCGGTTCAATGCCATCTCCGCCGAGATGGGCGAGCCGACGGACACGACCGATTTCGACGCGCTGATGGAGGAGATGGGCGCGTTGCAGGAGAAGATCGACGCGGTCGACGGCTGGACGCTGGACAACCAGCTGGAGATCGCGATGGACGCGTTGCGCTGCCCGCCCGGCGATTCGCCGGTGACCAGCCTTTCGGGCGGGGAGAAACGGCGGGTGGCGCTGTGCCAGCTGCTGCTCTCAAAGCCCGACATCCTGCTGCTGGACGAGCCGACCAACCACCTGGATGCGGAAAGCGTGTCGTGGCTGGAAAACCATCTGAAGGATTATGCCGGCAACGTCATCCTGGTGACGCACGACCGGTATTTCCTGGACAATGTCGTGACCTGGGTGCTGGAGCTTTATTACGGTGCCGGCATCCCGTTCGAGGGCAATTACAGCGCCTGGCTGGAGAACAAGACCAAGCGCATGGCGCAGGAGGAGCGCGAGAGCGATTCGCGCAGCAAGGCGATCGCGCAGGAGCTGGAGTGGATCCGCAGCAGCCCGAAGGCGCGGCAGACCAAGAGCAAGGCGCGGATCAAGGCGTTCGACGAGCTGGTGGCGAAGCAGGACCAGCGCCGCAGCGGCGAGCGCGAGATCCTGATCCGCGTGCCGGAGCGGCTGGGCAGCAATGTCATCGAGCTGAACAATGTGTCGAAGGCCTATGGCGACAAGCTGCTGTTCGAGAATCTGAGCTTCAACCTGCCTCCCGGGGGGATCGTGGGGGTGATCGGGCCGAATGGCGCGGGGAAGACCACGCTGTTCCGGCTGATCACCGGGCAGGACACGCCGGACAGCGGGACCATCCGGATCGGCGAGACGGTGCATCTGGGCTATGTCGACCAGAGCCGCGATGACCTGTCGCCCAACAAGAATGTCTGGGAGGAAGTGAGCGGCGGCAACGACCGCTTCTATTTCGGCAAGCAGGAAGTCTCGACGCGGGCCTATGTGGGCGCTTTCGGCTTCAAGGGCGGCGACCAGCAGAAGAAGGTGGGCGTGCTTTCGGGCGGGGAGCGCAACCGGGTGCATCTGGCGAAGATGCTGAAGGACGGCGGCAATGTGCTGCTGCTGGACGAGCCCACCAACGACCTGGACGTGGAGACGTTGCGCGCGCTGGAGGAGGCACTGGAGAATTTCGCCGGCTGCGCAGTGGTGATCAGCCACGACCGCTTCTTCCTCGACCGGCTGGCGACGCATATCCTGGCGTTCGAGGGCGACAGCCATGTGGAATGGTTCGAGGGCAATTTCGAAGCCTATGAGGCGGACAAGGTGCGCCGCCTGGGCGATGCCGCGACGCGGCCACACCGGGTGAGCTACAAGAGGCTCACCCGGTAAAGTGGCCGCGCAACAAGCGACTCCGACGATGCCCTGCATCGTCGGGGGGCCACACCGGGTGAGCTACAAGAGGCTCACCCGGTAAAGTGGCGGCTATGCCGGCGTCAGGACGACGCTGACACCGGGGTTCGTGATCGAGGCGAGCGGCTGGGTGAGCGGTTGTTCCCGCCGGGTGCGATAGCCTGCCGCGGCCGGGGCGGCGTGCTGCCACAGGCGCCGGCATTCGATGTCGATCACCCAATATTCCGGGATGCCCGCCGCGGCGTAGAGCTGGGCCTTGCGGCCGAGGTCGTGGGAGAGGGTGGTGTCGGCGACCTCGATGACGATGGCCGCCTGTTCGGCGGGAACCGCGCCGTCGCCGCGATAGCCGGTGAGCGTGATGTCGGGTTCCAGCAGCGAGGTGGGCGACAGGCGAACGGCGACCTCGACCTGAGGTTCGAGCGGGGACGCGATGGCACGCAAGGCGAGCGCCAGTTCGACCGCGAGGCGGGATTTCAGGCGCGCATGCGGGCTGCATTGCGCGTTCATGACCTGGATTTCCCCATCGACCAGCTCGCTCTTGGCATAGCCCTCGAACAGGCCCTGGTCGCTCATCGAGAGGAACTGGTCCACCGTGAAGCGGTAGGGCATGGGGGTGGTCGCAGCGAGGGATACAGCGGCGTTCATGGAGAGAGGATAGCGCATGTCGCCAGGGAGGCCAATGGTACAGGGGGCAATGGGGCGGATGATGAAGACATGACGGACCTGTCAGGGTCCATGATGGACCGTGACCATCGCATCATCGCGCTGTGGCTGCCCGCCCCGGCGCGCGCGGTTTTCCAGGCGGTAACCGCGTTCGACGCCGAGCTGGCGCGGGTGGCGACCGGGGCGAAGGAGCCGATGCTGGGCGCGATCCGGCTGGCGTGGTGGCGGGAGCGGGTGGAGGATCTGGCGAACGGGCGCGACGCGCCAGCGCAGCCGATCCTGGCGGCGCTGGCCGCCGTTCGGGCGCAGGTGGATCTGCGGCTGCTGGCGCAGCTGGACGAGGCCTGGCTGCCGCTGCTGGAGGAGGGGGTGGCGGACTGGGCCGGGCATGCCGCGGTGCGCGGCCGGCTGCTGTTCGCGGCGCTGGGGGAGGCCGGCGCGTTCGGCGCGGCGGCGGGCGCCAGCTGGGCGGCGGGCGAGGTGGCGCGCGGCGCGCTGGGCGCGGCGGCCGGGGAGCCGGTGCTGGCGTCGCTGCGGCATCTGGCGACCCCGCCACGGACGACCGAAGGCGCGGCGCGGGCCTTGCTGGCGCTGGCGCGGCTGGGGGCGCGGGATCTGGCGCGGGCGGTGGCGGGGCGCGGGGTGGAGCCGCGTGGCACCGCGGGGCGGCAGTGGCTGATCGCGCGCACGATGCTGGCGGGATGAGCTGACAGGGTGATTGACGGAAAAGTCGCGGCGGCATAGCCTGGGGCCATGGCCAAGAACCCGCCGTCCGCTGCCACCATCGCGCTGCGCATCGGCGCGGGCTGTCATTTCGGCGCCGGGATGATGGCGCACATGATGCATGGCGGGCAGGTGGCGGGCAACGGGCCGCACAGCGGGCTGCACAGCCTGAACCTGGCGGCGGGCATGTATCCGGGGCTGCACGAGGTGGCGCGGATCGACACCGATGCGCGGGTGCCGGGGATCTATTGCGCCGATGTGGCGCTGACAGGGGCGAAGGCGGCGAAACGCAGTTCCTTCTTTCCGGCGATCATGACCTGGGTGCAGATCCAGGCGGCGATCACCGCCGCCTGGGAGGACAGCCATGTCTATGCGCCGCAATCCGAGGTCTATGGGCAGATCGCCGCCAAATATGGGCTTTCCTGGGCCGGGCTGGCGACCATCGGCGGGCACCGCATCTGGGTGGGCGGCACGCGCGCCGGCACGATGGCCAACCCGCTGGACACCGCCTTTCCGGCGGTGAACAACAAGTTCCTGTAGCGCGGCGGCGCGTGCCGCGATAGGATTCGGCCGGGTCGATGCAGGAATGCTGCCGATGACCCTTTCCGACCATCTTCGTTCCCTGTCGCCGCGCTGGTGGATCGCCGGTGGCGCGGTCCTGCTGCTGCTGGTGCTGACGCTCGGCTGGATGCTGGGGCGTGCCGGCGTGGAGCCTTCGGTGGCAAGCCCCGCGGTGGCGAAGGCGGCACTGCCGGCGGCAGAGGGGCCGGTGCTGCCGTTGCCGGTGGCGGACGTGAAAAGCCGGGAGAAGAAGCGCTTCGCCCGCGCCGACCGGGACGATGACGGGCTGATCGAGCAGGCAGAATATCTGGCCAACCGGAAGAAGGCGTTCGACAAGCTGGACGCGAATGGCGACGGCCGGCTGGATTTCGCCGAATATGCCGTCAAGACGGTGGCGAAGTTCGCGGGCGCCGATGCCGACAACAATGGCCGGCTGACCGCGGCGGAGTTCGCGACGACGGCGCCGAAGCCGCGGGTGAAGAAGCCGGTGGATTGTCCGCCGGTGATGGCGGAGGCGGATTGAGGTGAGGTGAGGGGCTTGCTGGCCCCCTCCGCTCGGCTGCGCCGAGTCGCTCCCCGGCAGCTTCGCTGGCCTTCGGCGCCGGGGGAGAGGGAGGTCAGCGACCCCGGGCGGCGAGGCCGAGGAGGCCTTGCCAGGCGAGGATGTCGCCGGGGGACTGTGGCGCCTTGATGGCGCGTTCCAGCGTCAGCATGCGGTCGAGCGCGGCGGCGAGGGCCGGAGTGCGCCAGCGTTGCAGCTGGGCGGCGGTGCGGTCCTTGTCTTTCCAGAAGACGGGGGGGCGGGCGGCGTCCACCGCGGCCTGCGCGCTCCTGCCGCCATCCATGGCGGCGCGCAGCTCGGCGAGCTGCATCAGCTTGCGGGCCATGGCGCGCAGGACGGGGATGGCGCTGGTGCCGTCGGCCGCGAACAGGGTCAGCTGGCGGTCGACCGCGGCGGTGTCGCCATCGAGCAGGGCGTTCACGAAAGCGTCGATTTCGGCTTCGCCCGAATCGGCGCCGAGGGCGGCGAGATGATCGGGTTCAAGCGCTTTCGGCGCTTCGGGCGAGGCGTCGAGCCAGAGGGCGAACTTCTCCAGCTCCTGCGCGATCAGCCCGCGGTCGCCGTTGGTGGCGGCGATCAGCTGCCGCAGCGCGGGCCGGGAGAGTTTGAGGCCGAGGTCGCGCGCGCGGTCGCCGGCGAGGCGGCCCGATTGGTCGGCGTTCAGGGCATAGTTCTGGAAGGCGAGCGCATGGCCATGCGCCTCGGCGGCGGCTTTCAGCTTGCTGGCCTTGCTGAGGTCGCCGGCGATGAGGAGGACAGGGTTGCCGGCGGCGGGCGCGGCCAGCAGCAGCTCGACTGCCTGGGTGATGGCGTCGGCGGCGCCGGTCACGCGGATGACACGGGCGCCGCCGAACATGCTGATGGCGGCGGCTTCATCCGCCAGGCGCGCCGGATCCTCGGCCAGCTGCGCGGGCGAAAGCTCAGTGATGCTGAGCGGATCGCCGGGGTCGGCGAGTTTGGCGGCGAGCTGCGCGGCCATGTCGCGGGAGGCGGATTCATCCTCGCCATGGAACAGGGCGAGGCGCAGGGTGGGCGGCCAGGCGGCGAGAAGCTGGGGGAAGCCGTCCTTCGCGGCCTTCATTGGCCCTGCCGGGCGTAGAGCGAGAGGCGGGCGACGATCTGGTCGGCGACGGTGTCCGCCAGCCGTTCGAGCGCGGTGGTCTCGGCAGCGACGGTCGCATATTCGGAGCCGACGACATCGATGCCGGCATCCGAGCCGGCGGTGGCGTCGAGCACCGGCTTGTCGCTGCCGACCGGCGTGAGCTGATAGCGGGCGCGCAGCGTGCGGCGTTCGCGGATGATCGAATTGTCGCCGCGCACGCCGAAGCCGTCGATGCGGTCGTCGAGCGCGATCGTCAGGCGGTAGCGGACCTCGCCGCCTGGTTTCAGCCGCTGGTTGAGGCGGTCCCGCATCAGGAAGCCGGCCTTGTCGGGGATGGGGGCGATTTCGATCTGCGACAGGAGCGTGGCGGTGGGGCCGGCCTCCCCGCCGGAATAGATGGGCGTGAGGCCGCAGCCGGGCAGCGCCAGCAGCAGGGCGAGGGCGGCGAGCCTAGGCGACAAGGTTCACCAGCCGGTCAGGCACGACGATGATCTTCTTCGGCGCCACGCCGTTGAGGGCCGCGGTGATTTTCGGCAGCGCGAGGATGGTCGCCTCCACGCTATCGCGCGCCAGGCCCTTGGGCAGGGTGGCGGTGTCGCGCAGCTTGCCGTTGACCTGGACGGCGTAGGTGACGCTGTCCTCCACCAGCAGCGCGGGATCGGCGACGGGCCAGGGGGCGTTGGCGATGAGGCTGGTGTTACCGAGCGACGCCCAGGCTTCCTCCGCCACGTGCGGGATCATCGGGGCGACGAGGCGCAGCAGCGTGCGGGCGGCGTCGGCGCGGGTGGCGCAGGGTGATGCGCGTTCGATGGCGGTCGCCAGTTCATAGGCGCGGGCGACCGCCTTGTTGAATTGCAGCCGGTCGATGTCCTGGGTGATGCCGTCGATGGCGCGGTGGAGCGCGCGGGCGAGCGGCAGGTCTTCGCCGCTGCTGGTGTCAGCCCCCAGCGCCCCGATGCGCCAGACGCGCTGGACGAAGCGCCAGGCGCCTTCGATGCCGGCCAAGGACCAGGCGAGGTCGCGTTCCGGCGGCGAATCGGAGAGCATGAACCAGCGCGCGGCGTCGGCGCCGAACTGGTCGATGATGGCGTCGGGATCGACGACATTCTTCTTCGACTTCGACATTTTCTCGGTGCGGCCGATGGTGATGGGGGCGCCGCTGGCGATCTCGACGGCGGTATCGCCGCGTTTTTCGACCAGCGCCGGTTCCAGCCACTGGCCGTCGGCGTTGCTGTAGGTCTCGTGCGTGACCATCCCCTGCGTGAACAGGCCGGCGAAGGGTTCGGTGAGGCCCAATTGCCCCATGTGCGCCAGCGCGCGCGTCCAGAAGCGGGCGTAGAGCAGGTGCAGGATCGCATGTTCGACGCCGCCGATATATTGGCCGACGGGAAGCCAGGCCTCCGCCTCGGCACGGTCGAAGGGCCTGTCCGCCGGCTGGCTGGCGAAGCGGATGAAATACCAGCTGCTGTTGGTGAAGGTGTCGAGCGTGTCGGTCTCCCGCCGGGCGGGTGTGCCGCAGGCGGGGCAGGGGACATGTTTCCAGGTCGGATGCCGGTCGAGCGGGTTGCCGGGGACATCGAAGCTGACATCCTGGGGCAGCACCACCGGCAGGTCGGCGCGGGGGACGGGGACGGCGCCGCAATCCTGGCAATGGATGATCGGGATCGGCGTGCCCCAGTAGCGCTGGCGGCTGACCCCCCAGTCCCGCAGGCGGAACACGGTGGTGCCCTGGCCCCAGCCTTCGGCCTCGGCCCGGGCGATGACGGCGCGCTTGGCGCTTTCCACGTCCAGGCCGTTCAGGAAATCCGAATTGATGATGCGGCCGGGGCCGACATACGCCTCGTCAGCGATGGGCGTGTCCTCGTCCCCGACCTCCGCGACGACGCGCGGCACGGGCAGCATATATTTGCGGGCGAAGTCGAGGTCGCGCTGGTCATGCGCCGGGCAGCCGAAGATGGCGCCGGTGCCATAGTCCATCAGCACGAAATTGGCGACAAAAACGGGCAGCGTGCGGCCGGGGATCAGCGGGTGGGCGACGCTGAGGCCGGTGTCGAAGCCCTTCTTCTCCTGTGTCTCGATCTCCGCCGCCGACGTGCCGCCGGCGCGGCATTCCGCGATGAAGGCGGCGAGCAGCGGCTGCGCGGCGGCGCAGGCGGTGGCCAGCGGGTGGTCGATGGCGACGGCGGCGAAGGAGGCGCCGAAGAGGGTGTCCGGGCGGGTGGTGAAGACGTCGAAGGCGGCAATGCCGTTGGCGTGAGGGGACTCCCCCACCCCCGGCCCCTCCCCTGAAGGGGAGGGGAGATGGAAGGTGAAGCGCAACCCTTGCGACTTCCCGATCCAGTTTTCCTGCATCAGGCGGACTTTTTCCGGCCAGGCGTCGAGCGATTTCAGGTCGTCGGCCAGTTCGCCGGCGAAGGCGGTGATGCGCAGGAACCATTGGGTGAGCTTGCGGCGCTCGACCGGCGCGCCGGAGCGCCAGCCGCGGCCGTCGATTACCTGTTCGTTGGCCAGCACGGTCATGTCGACCGGGTCCCAGTTTACCCAGGCGTCCTTCCGCGTCACAAGGCCAGCGTCGAGCATGTCCAGGAACAGCGCCTGTTCGTGGCCGTAATAATCGGGTTCGCAGGTGGCAAGCTCGCGGCTCCAGTCCAGCGCGAAGCCGAGGCGCTTCAGCTGCGCCTTCATCGCGGCGATGTTGGCGCGGGTCCACTCGCCGGGATGCACCCGTCGTTCGATGGCGGCGTTTTCGGCGGGCATGCCGAAGGCGTCCCAGCCCATCGGGTGCAGCACCTCGTGCCCCTGCATGCGCCGCGCGCGGGCGATCACGTCGCCCATGGTATAGTTGCGGACATGGCCCATGTGGATGCGGCCCGACGGGTAGGGGAACATCTCCAGCACGAAGCTCTTGGGTTTCGGGCTGGCGCTGTCGGCGCGAAAGGTGCCCTCCGCCTCCCAGCGCGCCTGCCAGCGGGCATCGGCGGCCGCAGGGTTGAACCGGCTGTCACTCATCAGTTGGCGCCGGCGGCCGCCTGCCGCAATTCGCGCGCGCGCGTCAGGATGGCTTCCTCCAGCTTCTGCACGGTGCCGGCGCGCACCGGCGCCTCCACCCAGCCGGCGGCGCCCATCGTCTGGCGCGTGGCACTGACCTGCAGCGCATCCGCGCGCAGCGCGCCATCGAGGATGGCGACGGAGACCTTCACCCGCTCGTTGGGCAGCTGCGGGTTGTTGAACCAGTCGGTCAGGATGACGCCGCCGTTCGAATCGACCTGGGCGAGCGGCATGAACTTCAGCGTTTCCAGGCTGGCGCGCCACAGGAAGCTGTTGACGCCGATCTGGGTGACCTTGGTGGCCTGCGCCAGCTCGGTGCGCACGCGATCTTTCTTGCCGCAACCGGCGAGCAGCCCGAGCGCGGCCAGCGCGATGACGGCAACGGTGGTTGCGTGGCGGGGACGGGCGAGGACCATGGGCTACTCCAGCAAGAACAGGGGCACGCCATAGCGGTGCGGAGGGGGAGCACGCAACCATGCAGTCGGGCGCGTCCCGCCTGATGAGTGTCATGGAAATGTCAAATGCTGTGGGCATTTGGCAACAGGGTTGTTCGCTTTCCATTCAGGATGGCGGAAATAAGGCACAAAGGATTGACCGCGCCTGTCGCGTATGGATGATGGAGTCATGGAGTCGTTCGGGGCCTTCGACCGTGCAAAACCGGCTGCCCGCCTGCTGGCGGGGCTGCTGCTGTGCGCCGCGGTGCTGGCACCGGCGACCGCGAATACCGCGCCGCGGACGAAGGCGAAACCGCAGGTGACGACGGAGAGCGAGACCGCGGCCTATCGCGTGAAATCCAATGCGCTGCCTGACCTGACGCCGCCGACGCTGGATGTCAGCCGGTTCGCCTTCACCGCGCCCGGCCGCGTGTCCGGCGCGCGGGTGGCGACGGTGGAACGGGGATTTCGCTTCACCCCGGCCGGCGCGAGCGACCGGCGGGCGATCGCGGTGGGCGTGACCAGCCGGGTCATCACGGCCAGCGCCGCGCCGACGGGCAGCGCCGCGGTGCGGGCGGCGAATGCGGCGTCCGCCGCTGATTTCGGCATGATGCCGAGCAGCTATAATGTCGACCTGTCGGTCGGCTGGCTGGGCTTTGCCGTCAACGGCGGGATCAGCCGGGTGGATCAGGGGCTGGCGCTTGGCCGGCGGGACGGGGTCGATGTCGGACTGAGCTATCGCGGCAGTCGCTGGCGCACCGCCCTGATGGCGACCGCCGAGCGGGGCGGACCGTTGCTGATCGACCGGCGCAAGCCCGAGGAGCGTTATTCGTTCGAGGCGACCGGCGCCTATCTGCTGTCGCCGGGCGTCGCGGTGACGGGCGGCGTGCGCTATCGCCTGACGCCGGTCAACCCGACGCTGCTTGATCCGGACCGCGAGGACCGCGCGGTGTTCGTGGGCGGCGCGCTGGCGTTCTGATTGGCTGACGGTCAGTCCGGCCCTGCCGTGACACGGCATTCGAAAATCGCCTAACATTCCCGCGATCCTTGCGGGAGACGATGATGCGCGCGATTGCCCTGGCCCTGCTGCTTGCCGCGCCGCTGCGGGCGCAAACCGCGCCGCCCGTCACCGCGCCCGCCGCCCCGCCGGCGTTCCCGCCCAATGCCGAGGCCGATCGATACGCGCCGCTCGATCCCGTGCCGGGCTGTGGCGAACGGGCGCTGCCGGCGGCCAGCGCGCCACGGCTGCCGGATGCGGCGTTCGCGGCGATGCGCGCCTATCATGACAGCCAGAAGGGGCTGGGGCTGCTGGTGATGGTGGACGGCAAGGTGGAGCGCGAACTCTATGCGCCGGGCATGGGCGCGGCGACGCGGACGGCGACGGCGAGCATGCACAAATCGGTGCTGGCGCTGCTGACCGGGATCGCGATCCAACGGCGGCTGATGCCGGGCGAGGACCAGCCGCTGTCGGCGTTCCTGCCGGTGGCGGGTGACAAGGGGGCGGTGCCGCTGCGCGCCTTCCTGACCATGTCCTCCGGCATGAGGAATTACCGTTTTGCCGAGCCGGAATCGCGGCGCATCGCGCTGGGGCCGGGGATCAGCGACGTGGCGCTGGCGGCGCCGATGGAGAAGCCGTTCGACAGCGAGTTCAAGTACAACAACGCCAACAGCCAGATCCTGGGGGAGGCGCTGAGCGCGGCGGTGGCGAAACGCGGCATGACCTATGCCCAGGCGCTGTCGACGATGCTGTGGTGCCCGCTGGGCAATGCGCCGGCGACGCTGTGGGTGGAGGCGCCGGGCAAACCACGATTCTATGCCGGGCTGAACGCCAACCTGCGCGACTGGGCGCGGATCGGCGAGATGATCCGGCAACAGGGCAAGGTGGGGCGTCGGCAGGTGGTGCCGGCGGCCTGGCTGGCGAAGATGACGGCACCGTCGAAGGCGAGCGCCAACTATGGTTACCAGATGTGGCGCGGCTCGCCCTATGTCGCCGTGCGGCGCTATTCCCCCGAATCGCCCACCACCGTCGCGCAATCCGCACCCTATCGCGCGGATGACGTGCTGTATTTCGACGGGTTCGGCGGCCAGCGCGTTTACATCGTGCCGTCAGCGAAGCTGGTGATCGCGCGGACGGGCGAGACCAGCATGAGCTGGGATGACGCGGTGCTGGTGAACCTGGCGCTGGACGGGCTGAAGCGGTAGGCCGTTTAACGAGCCCAGAAATCGATGGCGGCGAAGCCGTGGCTGCCCAGCGGGGCGAGGCGGTGCTGGCGGGCGGGGGTCATGCCGCCCAGCGCGATGACGGGCACCGGCGAGCGGCGGGCCAGCGTGGCGAAGCGCATGGGGCCGAGGGCGCGCGCGCCGGGGTGGCTGCGGGTGGCGAACACCGGCGAGAGGAAGATGAGGCCGGCGCCGAGAAGCAGCGCGCGGGACAATTCGCGTGGGGTGTGGGCACTGGCGGTGAAGGGGCGGGCGGGCGCGCGGCGCGACCAGCGGGGGACGTGGGTGAGCGATGGCAGCGGCAGCGGCTCGCCGGCGATGACCAGCAGCAGGTCGGGGCGGGCCTTCACGATCCGGCGGGCGAGCGCGAGGCGGCCGGCGGGCGGCAGGCTGTAGTGGCGCAGCACGATGCCGGCGCCGGGCGGCAGGCGGGCGAGGGCGGGCGACAGCGAGTCGCCCAATCGCTCGTCGGTGAAGAGCCAGTGGCGGGGCCAGTTGCGCAGCGGCATGCGGGCTTATAGAGCGCATCGCGGAAAAGTGGGAACCGGTTTTCCGCAAAAGATGCGCGACAACAATAATCTAACCCCAGATGCATTTTGATTTCATCAAAATGCATCTGGGGTTAGGCAAGGGTGATGCGCAAGGCGAGTTTACCCGATTATGCCGCCGTGGAGGGCGATGCGGCGGCGCGGCTGGCAACCGTGCGGGCGCGGCTGGCCGATGCGGCGGCGTTGGGCGGCCATGCGCCCCCGGCGCTGATCGCCATCAGCAAGACGTTCGGGGCGGAGGCGATCCGGCCGCTGCTGGAGGCCGGGCAGCGGCGCTTCGGCGAGAATCGCGTGCAGGAGGCGGCGGCGAAATGGCCGGCGCTGAAGGCGGCGTTTCCCGATGTGGAGCTGCATCTGGTGGGTCAGCTGCAATCCAACAAGGCGGCCGACGCGGTGGCGCTGTTCGATGCGATCCACAGCGTCGACCGGCCCAGCTTGGTGGCGGCGCTGGCGCGGGTGCGGCGGGAGCCGATGCCGACGCTGTTCGTGCAGGTGAACATCGGCGACGAGCCGCAGAAAGGCGGCTGCGCGATCGCCGACCTGCCGGCGCTGCTGGCGCAGGCAGCCCAGGCGGGGCTGGCGGTCACCGGCCTGATGGCGGTGCCGCCGGCCGGGCTGGACCCGGCGCCTTTCTTCGCGCTGCTGGCAAAGCTGGCGCGCAGGCATGGGCTGCCCGGCCTGAGCATGGGCATGAGCGCGGATTTCGACACCGCGGCGATGCTGGGCGCCACCCATGTGCGGGTCGGAAGCGCGCTGTTCGGGGAGCGGTAGTTACACCGCCGCGCGCAGGGCCTCCACCAGGTCGGTCTTTTCCCAGCTGAAGCCGCCGTCGGCGTCGGGCGTGCGGCCGAAATGCCCATAGGCGGCGCTGCGGCGATAGATCGGCCGGTTGAGCTGGAGGTGGGTGCGGATGCCCTTGGGCGTCAGCCGGACGAGCGCCGGCAGCACGGCTTCCAGCCGGTCCTCCCCAACGGTGCCGGTGCCGTGCAGGTCGACGTGCAGGCTCAGCGGTTCGGCGACGCCGATGGCGTAGCTGATCTGGATGGTGCAGCGCTTGGCGAGGCCGGCGGCGACGATGTTCTTGGCAAGGTAGCGGCACATGTAGGCGGCGGAGCGGTCGACCTTGGTGGGGTCCTTGCCGCTGAAGGCACCGCCGCCGTGCGGCGCGGCGCCACCATAGGTGTCGACGATGATCTTGCGGCCAGTGAGGCCGGCGTCGCCATCGGGGCCGCCGATCTCGAACAGGCCGGTGGGGTTGACATAGATGTCGGCGTCGTCGGCCGGCATCCAGCCGTCGGGCAGCACGTCCGCCATCACCCCCTTCACATAGTCGCGCAGTTTCGCCTGGTCGTAACCCGCGGCGTGCTGCGTGCTGACCACCAGCTTGACGGCGCGCACCGGCACTTCGTTTTCATAGGCGAGCGTCACCTGGCTCTTGGCGTCGGGCTCCAGGAAGGGCGCGACGCCGCTGTGGCGCAGTTCGGCGAGGCGTTGCAGGATCTTGTGGCTGTAATCCAGCGTCGCCGGCATCAGGTCGGGCGTCTCGTCGGTGGCATAGCCGAACATGATGCCCTGGTCGCCGGCGCCCTCATCCTTGTTGCCGCTCTCGTCCACGCCCTGCGCGATGTGCGCGGACTGACCGTGCAGGTGGTTTTCATAATGGGCACTGTTCCAGTGGAAGCCGGTCTGTTCATAGCCGATGTCGCGCACCACCTTGCGGACGGCGGCCTCGATCTCGTCGCGCACGCCGGGGGCCCAGCCGGCGGTGTCGGGATATTTCTGCTCGTCGAAGCAGGGGGCGCAGCGGATTTCGCCGGCCAGCAGGATGCGCTGCGTGGTGACCATGGTTTCGCAGGCGACGCGGGACTGCGGATCCTTCCCCAGGAAATAATCGACGACTGCGTCGCTGATCTGGTCGGCGACCTTGTCGGGATGGCCTTCGCTCACTGATTCGCTGGTGAAGATGAAATTCCGGCGGGGCATGGGCGTTCCTTGTCGCAAAGCTGCCGGAGCGCATAGCGGCGACGCCATGGGGAGGCAAGATTTGACTTAAAGACTTGCTTAAATCTTTCTCTCCCGTTGCAAAGCGAGGGTTGCGCCCAGCAGCAGCAGGCCGAAGACCAGCGTCAGGCCATGGCCCCAGCGGGCGAAGGGCGTGGCGGGCGCGGCGCCGGGGACGCTGGCGGGCAACACCGCGGCCTGCGCCATGCCGACGCGGGCGAGGACCTGCCCCCGCGCATCGATCACCCCGCTGATGCCGGTGGGGGTGACGCGCACCACGGGCAGCCCTTCCTCGATGGCCCGCAGCCGCGCCTGCGCGAAATGCTGCGGCGGGCCGGAGGCGCCGAACCAGGCATCGTTGGAGACGGTCAGCAGCCAGGCCGGCCGGTCCGCGGCGACGACGCGCGCAGGAAAGATGATCTCGTAACAGATCTGCACGCCGAAGGGCGGGATGCCGGGCAGGCGCAGCGTGCGCGGGCCGGGGCCGGGGCGGAAATCGAGGCTGCCGGGCACCAGGCGGGCGAGGCCGAGCGGTTCCGCGAGCCAGCGCAGCGGCAGATATTCGCCGCCGGGCACCAGATGCGCCTTGTCATAACGGGCGCGGATGCGGCCCTTCGGATCGAGCGCGAACAGGCTGTTGGTGGCGGCGGTGGCGGCGCCGCTGCCATCCCGAAGGACGGCGACGCCGCCGGTGAGCAGCATGCCGCGCGGCGGCAGCGCGGAACCGATCACGGCGCGGAGCGCGGGTTCCTCCTCCAGCAGCATTTCGATCGCGGCCTCGGGCCAGATGATGACCGGCGTGCCGCTGCCGGGCGTGATCGACTGGGTGAGCGCGAGGTAGCGGGTGAGGATGGTGGCATCGCTGTTGGGGGCGAGTTTCTGGGCCTGGTCGATGTTGGCCTGGACGAGGAAGAGCTGCACGCCGGGGAGCGGCGGCGGGGGCGCGGGGCGGATGCGGGGCCACAGCAGGCCCAGCGCCAGCACGAGGGGGAAGACGGCGACCAGCGCCGCACGGCCGCGCTCGCCACGCCCGCCGATCAGCGCGGCGAAGCTGCCGGCACAGAGCAGGGCAAGGCCGGAAAGGCCGATGGCGCCGATGACCGCCGCCAGCGCGGCGACACCGGGCAGTTGCAGCCAGGGCGCGCCGAGCGGGTTCCAGGCGAAACCGGTGAACAGCGTGCCGCGCAGCCACTCGCCCGCCATCCAGGCGGCGGCGAACAGCAGCGCCCGGGTGACGGCGGTGCGGGCGAAGCGGACGGTCAGCGCGGCGGCAAGGCCGGGATAGACGGCGAGGAAGGCCGACAGGCCGACGACCGCGACCCAGCCCATCCACACCGGCATCGCCGCCTGGAAGCCGAAGGCGGTGGCGATCCAATCGAACCCCAGCGCGAAATGGGCAAGGCCGAACGCCCAGCCGAGCGCGAAGCCGGCGCGGGCGGTGGTGGCCCCGTTCAGCAGCAGCAACAGCAAGGTGCCGCCGAGCAGCACAGGGGCGATATTTTCCAGCGGCGCGAAGCCGGTGGCGGCGATCAACCCGGCCAGCGCCGCCAGCAGCAGGCGCGCGGGCGGCGGCAGGGCGGCGAGGCGCGCGGCGGGCGGCGTCATATCAGGTCCAGCGCGCCCAGTTTCGCCGCGAGCTCGGGGGGCAACGCCGCCGCGTCGCCGGCGTCGGCGAGATCGGGCGGCGCGTCCTCGGGCGTCAGATAGCGCCAGCCCTGGTGCGAGCGGCGGGCGCTGGCCAGCGTCGGGATGACAGGCGGGTGCAGCAGGATCGCGGTGGCGCCGTCGAGCGGGCGGAAGCCGACCAACGCCTGGCGCGCGACGATGCGGTGCTTGATGATCCAGAACAGCGAGCCGCCGGCCATTTCCGCGGCGCGGGTGGGGCCGTTGCGGGTGGTGAGGATGACGGCGCCGTCCGGTCCGCGCCCGGCGAACTGCGCCTGGCGTTCGGCGATCTCGGTCCACTCGGTGCAGCCGAACGCCACCCTGCTCATGTGCAGCATCAGCCGGTCAGCCCGGCGAGGGAAGCGAGCGTGAGGAAGGCCAAAAAGCCCATGGTGTCGGTGGTCATGGTGACGAAGACGCTGCTGGCGACCGCCGGGTCGGCGCGGAAATGGTTGAGCGTGACCGGCACCAGCACGCCCGCCAGCCCCGCCACCATGATGTTGAACAGCGCGGCAGCCGCGATCACCGCGCCCAGCTGCATGTTGCCGAGCAGCACCGCCACGCCCAGCCCGAGCAGCGCCGCGATGGTCAGGCCGTTCAGCAGCGCGACGCGGATTTCCCGGCGGATCGTGCGCCAGGTGTTCGCCTCGGTCAGCTGGTCGGTGGCGAGCGCGCGCACGGCGACCGCCATCGTCTGCGTGCCGGCGTTGCCCCCGATCGAGGCGACGATGGGGGTGAGCGCGGCGAGGATGACCATCTTCTCGATCGTGCCTTCGAACTGCGCGATCACCGTGCTGCTGATGAGCGCCGTGCCGAGGTTGGCGATCAGCCATTTCACCCGGGCCTTGTAGCTGTCCAGCACCGGCTCGTTGATGTCGCCGTCGCCGGCGCCGGTCATCTTCAAAATGTCCTCGCCGGCCTCCTGGCTGATGATGTGGACGATGTCATCGACGGTGATCACCCCCACCAGCCGGCCGTCTTCATCCACCACCGCGGCCGAGATCAGCGCATATTTCTGGAAGCGCAGTGCCACTTCCTCCTGGTCCATGGTGACCGGGATCAGCGTCTGTTCGCGCTGCATGACGTCGGCCACGGGAATGTCGCGCGGGGTGGTGAGCACCCAGGACAGGCGCATGGTGCCGACCGGCTTGTGCGCCGGATCGACGACGAAGATTTCCCAGAAATCCATGCCGGTTTCGGGATGGTCGCGCAACCAGTCGATCACCTGGCCGATGCCCAGATGTTCGGGCACGGCAATCAGCTCGCGCTGCATCAGCCGGCCGGCGGATTCCTCGGGGTAGGACAGCGCGGTCTCGATGGCGACGCGGTCGTCGGGCGCCATCTCGTCGAGGACCGCCTGCGCGTCCTCCGGCTCCATCTCCTCGATCAGGGCGACGGCGTCGTCGGTGTCCATCTCCGACACCGCCTCGGCCACCTGCGCGGGTTCCAGCGTGGCGATCACCTCGTCCCGCACCCACTCGTTCATCTCAGAGAGGGTGTCGGCGTCGAGCATGTCGCCCAGTGCGGCGGCCAGCGGTTCCCGCCAGTCGGTCGCCAGCTGTTCGAACAGGTCGGCCAGGTCGGCGGGGTGCAGCGGCGTGGCCAGTTCGCGCACCCGGGCGGCATCGTCGGCCTCCAGCGCCGCCTCCACCGCGCGCAGGAAGTCGCCACGGAGGCGGTTGTCCTCGACGGCGGGCGTGGTGGCGGCGTCGCTCATCATTCTGGCATTAGGCGCGCGCGCGGCCGGTTGAAAGGGGTCAGACGGTCGCCCGCCGCGCCGCGGCGGTGCCGGCGAGGCGGCCGAGCGTGGTGGCGGTAAGCAGGCCATTGCCGGCAAGGTAGCCGCCGGCGCCGCGCCCGCTGATGCCGCGCGCCGCGCCGCCGGCGGCGAACAGGTTGGGCAGCGCGCCGCCACCGCCGCGCAGCACCCGGGCGTCGGGGTCCACCACCAGGCCGCCCTGGGTGTGGAACAGCGCGCCGGTGACGCGGGCGGCGAACCAGGGGGCTTGCAACGGCGTTTTACCAGTGAAATCCCGGCCGAAGGGGCAGGTGGCGGCGCCGTTCACGCAGGCTTCCACCTGCGCGGCGGTGCGTTCCAGCGCCTCGGCGGGCAGGCCGCAGCGGGCAGCAAGCTCGGCGAGGCTGTCGGCCTGAATGATGGCGCCGGCAGACAGCGCGTCGCGATAATCGTCGAACTGGCGCATGACGGTGTCGCAGCGCGCGTCGAAGACGCTCCAGGCGGACTTTTCCGGCTGGGCGACGACCTTCACCGCCTGCTCGCTGTAGCCGAGCGACTCGTTGCTGAAGCGTTCACCGCGGCGGTTCACCTGAAAGCCGCCCTCCATGATGAGCGGCCACAGGATCGGGATGCCATGGCCCCAGGCGAGGCCGCCATGGCCCTGGTAGGCGTCCATGTCGGCAAGCGCGGCGCCCAGCGCCTCCCCCCAGCGCAGCGCATCGCCGGTGTTGCCCGGGTGGCCGTGGAAGGTCGCCTCCAGCATCTCCGGGATGTGGCGGGCGACGAGGTCGCGGTTGCCGGCGAAGCCGCAGCAGGCGAGGATGAGCGTGGTGCAGGCGATGGTCTCGCGCGCGCCGTCGGGGCGCTCCACGGTGACGCGGCGGACAAGGCCATCGGCGTCGGCATCGAGCGCATCGGCGCGGGCATCGGTGAGCAGGTCGACCCCGGCGCGGCTGGCGGCGGCGGCAAGCGCGGCCATCAGCTCCTCTCCGGTGCGGTTGGGCGTGCCCATCATCCGCCGGGCGCTGTGGCCCGGATAGAGGAAGCCGTCGACGAGCGACAAGGGCACGGCGTGCGATTGCAGGAAGGCGATGGTGGCGGCGCTTTCGGCGGCCAGATGGGCCGCCATCACCGGATCGGTGCTGCCCTTCGTCTTGGCGATGATGTCCGCGGCGAAGCGCGCCGGGCTGTCGGCGATGCCGGCGGCGGCCTGTTCCGGCGTGCCGGCGGCGGGGATCAGGCCGGTGGACATGGCCGTGGTGCCGCGCGGGCTGCCGTCGCGCTCGATCACCAGCACGTCTGCACCCGCGCCGCGCGCCGCGAGTGCCGCCGTCAACCCGGCGGCGCCCGCGCCGATGATCACGACGGGGTAATGAATGTCGTCCATGCCCCCCTTATGGGGCGGGATCGGCGCCCTTCACCAGCGCGAACACCATTTTCCTCAGGATGCGGACAGCTTCCGGGACCGACAGGTTCTGCTGTTCGCGCAGGCGCTGCCAGGTTTCGATGGAGAGCAGGGCGTTGAGTGCCTCGAACAGGTCGAAGTCGGCGCTGACCCAGGCCGGGAACACGCGCGTCAGTAAATCCCGCTGGATGGCGGTGAGGCGGCGCGATTCGGCGGCGACAGCGTGGCTGCGGTGTCGGTAGATGTCCATCGACGCCTTGTAGGGCATGACCTGCTCGAACAGCGCGCTGCGGCGTTCGATCACCGCGTCGAGCACGCCGGGCCAGTCCAGGGTGGCAAAGGGGGCCGCTATGGCGGGCGCGACGCGCTTGTTGATCTCGTTGGCGATCTCCAGCTGCAACGACCCCATGTCGTCGAAGTGGCGGAACACCGACCGCAGCGAGACCTCGGCATGGGCGGCGATCTGTTCCGCGGTGGGGGAGACCTGGCCGCGGTCGATCAGCGCGATCATCGCGGCAAGGATGCGGCGGCGCGATTCCGCGCTGCGTTCCCGCCGGCCATCGACCTTCGGTGCGGGGGTGGGGGTGCGCAGCGTCGTCGCCACGCCATGTGCTGCCAGGGTCGCCATACGCCTCGTCCTCTGCTGCATGAAGCTTGTGACAGGAGCCTAGGCATAATCCGCCGGGCGGGCATAGCGGGGGGAGCGGCCCGACATGGTGAAACGGGCAGTTCGCGCGCCGGATGACGGCACGACGGTCCGAGACCGTTCGAGAAATTGTTCAGGCCGTTGGCGAGAACGTTGATTTGTGAGCACCGGAGCGCAGCGTGCTTAGGGCACGTGAGCACCGGAGCACAGCAAATCGACGTTCGCAGCCCGGCATGGACGATTTATCGGACGGTCTCTCAGTGTTGCACCTCGATCCCCAGGTCGCGGATCAGGTCATAGAGGGTGGGACGGCTGATGCCGAGGATCTTGGCGGCGCCGCTGATGCTGTTGTCGCTGGCCATCAGCGCGGCGGTGACGGTGCGGCGATCGGACAGGGTGCGGGACTGGCGGAGCGTCATCAGGCTGTTTTCGACACCGTCGGCAAGGTCGAGGTCGGCGGGCGTGATGGCGGCGCCGTCGGCCATGATGATGGCGCGCTTCACCCGGTTTTCCAGTTCGCGGACATTGCCCGGCCAGCTGTGGGTGGAAATCGCGGCGGCGGCCTGCGGGCTGAAGCGGAAGGGGGCGCTGGGACGGTCGGCGCGGAAGCGTTGCAGGAAATGGTGGGCGAGCAGCAGGGCATCGCCCTCCCGTTCCTTCAGCGACGGGATGTTGATGCTGATTTCGGCGATGCGATAGAAGAGATCGTCGCGGAAACGGCCGTCGGCGATCATCTTCTTCAAATTCTGGTGGGTGGCGCAGACGATGCGCACGTCGACCTCGATCGGCTTTCGGCCGCCGATGCGTTCGACCACCCGTTCCTGGATGAAGCGCAGCAGCTTGACCTGAAGCGGCAGCGGAATGTCGCCGACCTCGTCCAGGAACAGCGTGCCGCCCTCGGCCAGCTCGATCTTGCCCGGCGTGGTCTTGATGGCGCCGGTGAAGGCCCCCTTTTCATAGCCGAACAGTTCGGCTTCGAGCAGGTTTTCAGGGATGGCGGCGCAGTTGATGGCGACGAACGGCGCCTTGGCCCGGCGCGACGTGGCATGCAGGCCCTGCGCCAGCACTTCCTTGCCGGTGCCCGAGGCGCCGAGCAGCAGCACCGAGACATCAGTGGACGCCACCCGTTCCACCATGGTGGCGACCTTCAGCATCTCCGGCGAGCCGGTGATCAGCCGGGCGAAGGGCGTGGCGGTGGCGCTTTGCAGCAGGCGGCGGTTCTCCGCCTCGATCTCGGCGACATGGAAGGCGCGGCCGACGATGAAGCCCAGGTCGTCGATGTCGACCGGCTTCTGGTAGAAGTCGTAGGCGCCCATGCCGATGGCGCGGCGCGCGCTTTCGCGGGCGCCGTGGCCGGACGCGACGATCACCCGGGTATCGGGATAGCCCGACAGGATGGCTTCGAGCGTGGCGAACCCCTCGCTGGTGCCATCGGGGTCCGGCGGCAGGCCCAGGTCGAGAGTGACCACGGCGGGGGTGTGGGTGGCCATGGCGGCCAGCGCGCTTTCCCGGTCGCCGGCGACCACCACCTCATAGGCCTCATAGGCCCAGCGCAGCTGGCGCTGCAGTCCGGGGTCGTCCTCGACCACCAGCAATATGGGCTTGCTCTCACTCAATCCTCATGTCCTCGACAAGGCCGGCCGACCGGCGCGCTGGCGGTGCAGCGGCAAGGTGATGGTAAAGGTGCTGCCTTCGCCCGGCGTGCTGCTCACCTCCATCCGGCCGCCATGCTGGCGGACGATTTCCCGCGCCTCGTGCGCGCCGATGCCGAAGCCGCCGGTCTTGGTGGAGCGGAAGGGTTTGAACAATTCCTCGCGGATGAAGCCGGCGGTCATGCCATGGCCGCGGTCCGCCACGGTCAGTTCCGCCAGGGCGCCCCGCCGCCCGAGCGTGACCGTGACCGGCGCCTCGGGCGCGCTGGCGTCGATGGCGTTCTGCACCAGATGGGTGAGCATCGCCTCCAGCCGGCCCTCGTCGCCGGGCAGCGGCAGCGGCAGGTCCGCCCCCTCCAGCCGCATCGCCCCATGGGCACGGCGCTTGGCGGCGATCACCATGGTGGCGATGCGGGCGAGATCGGCGCTGCCGGCCTGCGGCTCCGGCGCGCTGCCGCTTGCCTTGCCCATCAGCGCGAGCAGGTCGTTCATCTTGGTGACGCTGTTGTTCAGCGTCGCCACCATGTCGGCGCGGAATTCCGGGTTGTCAGCGTGGCGTTCGGCGTTGCGCGCAACCAGGCCGACCTGGCTGATCAGGTTCTTGATGTCGTGCATGACGAAGGCGAAGCGGCGGTTGAACTCGTCGAAGCGGCGCGATTCCTCCAGCCGCGCCTGCGCCGATGCTTCGGCAAGGTAGCTGGCGCCCTGGCTGCCGAGGGTACGCAGCAGGTCGAAATCCTCCCAGTTGAGGTCGCGCAGCACCAGGCTGCGTTGCAGCAGCAGGATGCCGCACAGCTGCTCGGCGCGGATCAGCGGGATGGCGAGCCAGATGTCGGGAGAGGCGGCCGCCCAGGCCGGCAGGCCGAGGCCGGCATAGTCGCCGCGGCCGTCGCGGATCTCGTCGAACGCCACGACGCGGCCGCTTTCGGCCAGGAACAGCGGCAGCGCGGCGCCCTCGGCGATCACCGGGGAGGGCAGCGCATCCCATTGCCAGCGCGCGGTTTCGGCAAAGCCCCGGCCGTCGACCGGCTCCAGCAGCAGCGCGCCGGGGCTTTCCATGATGCGGGCGATCGCCATCGCCAGCCGCTCCCGGATCGGTTCGGCGCCGGTTTCCGAGCTGATGGTGTCGATGAAGCGCAGCCATTCGCGGCGGTAATCATAACGGTAGCGGTAGAAGTTGCGGGCGATGCGCACGCGCATTTCGGCGCGGAAGCGCGGCGACAGCGTGACCAGTGCGCCGAAGATCAGCGTGGTGGCGAGGAAGGTGACCTGAAGCAGTTCCCCCCAGTCCCCGCCGGTCAGCCGCAGGCCATAGGCGAGCAGCGACATGGCGATGAGATAGGCGCCGATGACCAGGAAGCTGATGGTGTGGAAGGCGGCCTGGCGGCTGATGCGCAGGCGGGCGACATGGTCGCGGCGCGTGGCGAGCCACAGGATCGGCACCGCGAGCGCGTTCACCGCGCCGCGGATCTCAATGAGGTCGGCACTGCTCTGGCCGAGCAGGAACTGCAGGGTGTAGAGGTTGAGATCATAGGCGAAAATGGCGCCCAGACCGACGCAGAGCAGGCGCGGCGCCAGCGTCACCTGCTGCGCGCTGTTGCTGTAGAGGTTGTGCACCAGCACCAGGCCGGAGATGGCGACCACCAGGCGCGAGGCGATGAACAGCAGCGCGGCGGCGGATTGCTGGTCCAGCGGCAGCGCGCCGCTGAAATCGATGAAGCTGTCGATCACCAGTTGCAGCGCGATGACGAAGCCGAGCATAAGCGCGACGAAGAAGGAGGAGGAGGGCCGGTCGTCGAGGCCGAAGCTGTCCTTCAGGATGAACACCAGCACGCCCACCCAGGCCGCCGTGCGCAGCGTTTCCGCCTGCGACAGCCACAGGCCATAATCGCCGCCATAACGGGCGGCGAGGACATAGATGGCGGCCCAGGCGGCGGTGATGATGGCGGAGAAGGCAATCGCCAGCCGCATCGGCTCGATCCCGCGACGCAGGCAGAGCAGCAGCGCGAGCGTGAGGAAGCCGGCGCAGGCAATGGCGTGGCTGAACAATCCGATTGTCTGTGAAACGGCCATGCGGCTTCGAGCGACCCCCCAGTGGACAAAATGCGCGCGCGACCGACTTTTGCCGATGATAGCGCGAAAGTCCAAGAAGTTCAAAGAGGTTTGATGCCGTTAACCATTCGCTATGGTTTCGCGGTCTTCAGGAGACCTTGGATATCGGCAGGCGGGCCGCGATCGCCTGCGCCAGCGCCCGTGCCGCGAGCGCGCGGCCGGTCGGCCCGGGGGCGCCGGCATAGACCAGTTCGGTGCCGCCCAGGCGATGCCGGCGGACATAGGGCCGGTTCCAGTCGGTTCCCGGCGGCGGCGCGGCATAGGGAATGGCATCAGGCAGGCCGGCGAACATCAGCGTCGAATGCAGGAACAGCGTGTCGGTGTTCTCCGCCATGAACTCGATGGGCAGCGCCACCGCCAGCCGGTCGCCGCGCGCCGCCGCCTGGCGGAACACTTCCCCGGTGGAAAGCAGCCGGTCGTGCGGATCCTCCCGGCCGTCGGCGAAGGCCTCCTGCGCGCTGACCACCGTGACCCGCGACCAGCCGCGCGCGCGCGCCACCGCCGCCAGGCGCGGTTGCAGCGCCGCGGTCAGGCGCGCGGCATTGCGCGTCCACAGGTCGCGTTTCAGCGTGGCTTCGGGCAGGCCGTGCAGCGACATGATGACGGTGACCCCGGCGCCGGGCGGGGCGGCGGCGGGCAGGGCGTTGGCCAGCTGTTCCTGCCACAGCGTCAGGAAGGCGGGGCTGTCCGCCATCTGCGCGGCGATGAGCAGCCGCGGCCGCTGGCGGCCGGGCTTTGCCGCCACCCAGTCGTCGATCATCGCCACCAGCGGCGGATAGCTGCCGCGCAGCTCCTCGAAGCTCGACTTGATCGGCAGCGCACTGGCAAGGACGAGCGTGTCGATGCCCTGGTCCAGCACGGCGTTGACCGCGCGCCGCTTGGCGGCCTTGTCGAAGGCGTCGACCAGCGCGGCGCCCGCGAGCGCCGGATGGGCGGCGCGCAGCTCGGCGAAGGCCTGCGCCACCATCGCCTCGGTCTCCGCCTGCTGCGGCAGGATGCCGCCCGGCAGCCGGCCGTAATAGAGGTAGCGCGCCTTCAGCATCGCCCGCTGCGCGGTGCCCGACGTGCCGCCGGCGCGGAAGCGATAGACGAAGCTGCCGATGTCGGCCGCGGTGCCGTCGCTGGGGGGGACCCAGTCCACCTTGCCCTCCCGCCACTTGTCCACCCAGGGCACACCGTCGATGTCGGCGGTGCGGCCCCAGATGTCGGCGAGCAGGCGCGGCGTGAAGGGTTCGGTGCGCGCCGGCTGCGTCGGGTCGAGCAGCGCGACGCCGGTATCGCGCAGCGCGATCAGGTTGATGGGCCAGGGGATGGCGACGCGGCTGAGCTTCTCGACGAAATTCTCGTAGAACACCGGCGAATAGCGGGTCGGCTGGATGAGCGCGACGACCAGCACGCCGGTGCGGCCGGTGGCGCGGGCGTTCGGCGGCTGTGCCCGCCACGCGGCGACGGCATCGAAGCCTTTCGGCTGATTCTGCCACCAGACCAGCCCCGCCAAGCCGGCAAGGATGAGCGCGACGGCGGCGACGACCAGCGGCCAGCGGCGGCGTGGCGTTTCGTCCAGCGGATGGACTGGGGGGGATGAGGCGCGACGTCCGTAGCGACCAGCAAGCCGGCTCCGGTCGCCGCGCCTTCCTCCCCCCGGAGGCACCGAAATCAGAATTTAAACCCGGCGCGCACCCCGAAGGTGCGCGGTCGGGGCAGATAGGCGATGAAGGCACGGCCCGGCGCGAACCCCTCGGGGCGGCCGAAATCGACGTTGCGCTGGGCACTTTCGATGCGGCGGTCGTCGAACACATTGTCCAGATAGGCGGTGACGCTGAAGCCCGCCACCTCGATGCCGGCGCGCAGGTTCATGCGCCAATAGCCGGGCAGGAAGGCGAGGTTGCTTTCGTCGGTGAAGCGTTTCGACCGGTGGCTGGCGTCTGCTTGCAGGAACCAGTTGTCGCGGCCCGAGCCGAAGCCCTGCCGCCAGGTGGCGCCCAGGTTGAGCGAATGTTTCGGCGACTTGCCCACCACATTGCCGCTGAAATCGGCGCAGATGTTGCCGGCCTCGGCACGGTTCTGGTCCGACGAGGTCTGGCCGGCGGGCACGCCGCAGGCGGCAAAGGCGGCAGCATTGGACCCCGGCGGCGGGCCCTGGACATAGGATTTGAACTTGCTGTCGGTATAAGCATAGCTGGCGAACAGGCTGAGCTGTTCGGTGGCGCGAAGGTCGGCGTCGAGCTCGAAGCCATAGACCCGCACCCGGCCGGCGTTGACGATGCCCGCGGTGGTCACCACCTGTCCCGACGGCGTGATGTTGGTGTTCTGCACGCCGATCTGCTGGTCCTTATAGTCGTTGTAATAGACGTCGGCGTTGAGGGTCAGGCGGCGGTCGAGCCACTGGGTCTTCGCGCCTGCCTCCCAGGCGTTGACGCGTTCCGGGCGATAGCCCTGGCCGGTGAAGCTGACGATCTCGTTGGTGTTGAAGCCGCCGGGCTTCGAGCCCTGCGCGAAGGAGGCATAGAGCAGCGCGTCGGGCGTCGCCTTATACTCCAGCGTGACGCGCGGGGTGAACTTCTCGCTGATGAGCTGGTTGTTGATCGGGCAGGCGGCGACGACGCCTGGGGGCGGCGTGCCGGCGGGGTTGGTCGGGCTGAAGGTGGCGCCATTGGCGAATTGCGGCAGGCAGAGCGGGCGCAGGCGCGACAGCGAGGTGTCCTGCCGCCGCCAGCCGCTGGCGAGGTAGGTGATCTTGTCGCGGCCGAAGCGACCCTCCAGCGACAGCTTCAGCTGGTCGCTGATCTGCCAGGCGAGGCTGCCGAACAGGCCGAGATATTTGGTTTCCCGGCTGTTCACCACCGGGAACAGCCCCAGGTTGTTGGGCGCGGTCGCCAGGTTGAACGGCGGGCCGGCGAGCGGTGAGGCCGGATTGCGCAGCCAGAATTGCGAGCCGTTGGACAGGCTGCTGTCCTCGACGAAATATTGCGCGCCCACCACCAGGTCGATGCGCCCCAGCTTCTGCGAATAGCGCAGCTCGTTGTCGATATGCCGGTTGTCGTAGCGCAGCTGTTGCAGCACCTGCAGCGCCAGCACCGGGCCGGGCGCGGCCGGAAAATCGCTGAAATCGCCATCGGTTTCGATGTCGCTGCGGTTCTTCAGATAGCCGAAGCGATAGTCGAGCGAGCCGTCGCCGAAATCCCAGCCGATCTTGACATCGCCGATATGCTGCTTGAGGCGCATGCCATAGGGGGCCTGGCCGGTCAGCGGGTTGAGGCTCATCTGGACATTGGAGACGCCGGCGCCGATCGGGCCCACAAGCGTGCCGCGCGTGCACTGCGTCTGCTGCGCCGGCGTCAGGCCGGAAACGACCGACGGGCAGGGAATGGTGGCCGGCGGACCGGGGAAGGGCGAGTAGAGCGCCCCGGGCGCGACCAGCCGGGTGTTGGCACCGATGAAGGCGGTCGCCATGTCGGACATCTTGTCCAGGCTGTACTGATAGCGGGCGCTGATGCGGACGTCGGGCGCCGGGGTCAGCAGCAGCGAAACCGCCGCGCCCTGCGATTCGGCGGCATCCAGCCGGCTGCCGTTCACCGGATGACGATAAAAGCCGTTGTTCTCGCGATAGGCGCCGTTGACGCGGATGGCGAGCAGTTCGGGGATCAGCGGGCCCGTGACGCTGGCGGAGACGGCGCGGGTGCCATATTCGGCGACTTCGCCGTTGATCTTGGCGCCCAGCGTGAAGCTGGGCGGCGCGGTGATGTAATTGATCGCGCCGGCAAAGGCGCTGCGGCCATAGAGCGTCGATTGCGGGCCTTTCACCACCTCGATCCGTTCCAGGTCGAACAGCGCGGCGTTCAGGCTGGCGCTGCCGCCGGCGATCGAGAGATTCTCGCCCGACAGGTCCTGCCCGTCGATCAGCACGGCGACGCTGGGCCGGCCGCGTTCGGCCTGCATGCCGCGCAGCGCCGGCCTTGTGTCGTTCGGGAAGCCGCCGATGTCGAAGGTCAGCCCGGCGGTGCGGCGTGCGATGTCGTCGATGCGCACCACGCCCTCGCGCTCGATGGTGTCGGCGGTGATGGCGCGGATGGCGAGCGGCACGTCCTGGAGATTCTCGCTGCGCTTGCGCGCCGTCACGATGATGTCGCCGATGTCGCCGCCGTCGGCCCCGGCCGCCTGATTCTGGGCGCCCGCGCTGCCCGCCATGATCATCGCCAGCAGGCTGCATCCCGCCACCCGCATGCCCCGCGCGCCTGTCCGCATCATCGTCCCCTTCTTCCCTGTGCCGGCCCACCGCTGCCGCATTTTTGTGGCTTGCAAAGTGGACTGACTGGTCAATATGATTGAATAGCGCGTAGGGCACGTCAAGCGGAAAGTTGACCATGGCGGATATCGGCGTCGAAAAGGCCAGCAAGACCACGGCCCCGCGGCGGACGCAGGCGGAGCGGCGCGCCGCCACCGAAAATGCCATCATCGACGCCTTCGGCCGGCTGCTGTCGCGGGAGGGCATCGGCGGGCTGGGGCTGAACGCGCTGGTGAAGGAGGCCGGCGTCGGCAAGAAGCAGGTCTATGACTATTTCGAAGGGCTGGCGGGTGTCGCCGGCGCCTGGGTGCGGGCGCGCACGGTCTGGCGCAGCCTGGAGGACATCATCGGCGAACCGTGGCAGACCTTCGTGGCGCGTGGCCCGGCGGAAAAGCTGCGGCATGTCGCGCTCGCCTATGCCGCTTCCCTCAGGAACAATCCGGAGCTGTGCGCCCTGCTGTCGGGCGAGCTGATCGGTTCGCCGGAAGTGCGCGCGGCGGTGGAGCATGTGCGCAACCTGGTGCGCGCCGATTTCGAGCGGGTGCTGGCGAGCGACCCCCGCCTGTCCCACCCCGACATGCTGAGCCTGAACCTGATCGCCTATTCCGCCGCCACCTATCTGGGGCTGCGGGCGCACCACCAGCCGCGCTATTTCGGCTTCGACCTGTCCGCCGACATGAGCTGGGGGATGGTGATGGGCATGTTCGACCGGGTGCTGACGCTCGCCGATCCCGACCGGCCAACAAGTTGACTGCCCGGTCAACGAATGTCTAAGGCAGAACCATGACCCTGCTTCCCTTCGCACCCGGCGATGTCTTCGTGCCCGCCACCGTCCTGGAGCCCGAGGCCCGTTACCCGACCGGCATGGGGCGCATCCTGCAACTGGCCGCCGACGGCTCGGCACGGGCCTCGGTCGACACCGGGCGGCGCGGCCTGATCTCCGGCCTGGGCCTCGGCCCTGATGGCGTGCTGTGGGTGCTGGACGCGCAGGCGCGCGGGCTGGACCGTTTCGCGCCCGATGGCCGCCGCCTGCCGACGCCGCATGCCATGACCGACATGCCGTTCGGCTCCGTGCTGTTTCCCGCCGACGGCACCATCCTGCTGGCGGAGCATCTGTGCGGCGCCACCGGGCCGTTCGCCGGCGGCGGGCGCGTGTACCGGTTCGATGCCGACGGCAGGCCGCTCGCCGTCTATGCCACCGAGACCAACGGGGGCGTCTCGGGCTTCCTGGGCGTTACCCACATGGCGCTGTCGGCGGACGGGCAGACCCTGTTCCATGTCAGCGAGACCGGCAGCCACATCTATGCCCATGACCTGATCGCCGACCGGCGGCTGGGCGCGATCCATACGCGCGAGGATCCGCCGGGCTTTCTTTTCGGCCTGGCGGCCTTGCCCTGTGGCGGGATCGTGGTGGCGACCGGTGGCGGGGCGCGCCGCCTCTCGACGCATGGCGAGGTCAGCGAACTGCCGCTGCCGCCGGGGCGGGGCTGGGCGAATCTGGTGGTTCGGGCGGCCGGCTTCGGGGGCGGGCTTTGGGCCTGCGATTTCTTCGCGGGGCGATTGGTCGCGCTTGACCTGTCGACCGGCGCGGTGCTGGCTGACAGGGCGCTGGGGCTGGAGAAAGCGCTGACCAGTGTGGCGGAGGTGCCGGCATGATCATCAACCAATGGTATGTCGCGGAAGAAGACGCGCAAATTGGCGCGACCCCCCGCCGGGTGCGTATGCTGGGGCTGGATTTCGCGCTGTTCCGCGACGCCGCCGGCCAGGTGCACTGCCTGTCCGACGTGTGCGTGCACAAGGGCGCTTCGCTGGGCGCCGGGCGCACCGTCGGCAACTGTGTCGAATGCCCCTATCACGGCTGGCGTTTCGGCGGCGACGGCGCGGTGAATTACATCCCGTCGCTGGGGCCGGAGGCGAAAATCCCCACCCGGGCGCGGGTGGACAGCTATCCAGTCGAGATCCGCTATGGCTGGGTGTGGGTGTTCCTGGGCGACCTGCCCGAGGCGGAGCGGCCGCCGCTGCCCGACTTCCCGGAATATGACGACCCGGCGAACTGGCGCACCATCCGCGGTGAGTGGGAGTGGAAGGCGAACTATGCGCGCATCGTCGAAAACGGCCTGGATTTCGCCCATGCGCCCTTCGTCCACCCCAGCTTCGGCGACCGCGACAATGCGACGATCCATGATTTCGAGATCGCCGCCGATGAATGGAGCGCCAAGGCCAAGGTGACCTATATCCCGCCGCTGCCGCGCGGCATCTGGAAGCTGGTGCGCAAGGAGCGCACGCCGGTGGAGGCCAGCCCCGGCTTCCACCTGTCCGGCGCGACGATGCGGCTGGACGTGTGGCTGACGCAGACCTGGCGGATGGTGATCTTCGACGTGAACACGCCGATCGACGAGCACAACACCATCACCCGCTGGATCATGGCGCGCAGCTTCTTCCGCCGGAAGATGTGGGACGGCGACAGCGCCAGGCGCACGCTGAAAATCTTCGCGCAGGACACGCGCATCGTCGAGGAAATCTGCCCGGAGATCGTGCCGACCGACCTGCGCGAGGAGCTGAGCGTCAAGTCCGACGGGCTGATGAACGCCTTCCGCCTGAAGCGCCGGGAGCTGATCGAGCGCGGCTGGGCCATCGACGTGAAGCGGCTGCGCGAGGAGGTGGACGGCACGCGCGCGATGGTGATCCCCTCGCCCGCGCGGGCCGAGGCGCAGGGGCGCAATTTCGTGCTGAAGACGGTGCCGCTGGTGCCCGCGCGCTCGCTGCCGCCGCTCGCCGAAGCCGCCGAATGAAGGCGGCGCCCAGCCCGATCCTGATGCTGTTCCTGGTCGTGTTCGTGAACATGGCGGGGTTCGGGGTGGTGCTGCCGGTGTTCCCGTTCATCGGCACGGCGCTGGGCGCGGACCCGGCCGCGGTGACGCTCGCCATGGGCACCTATTCGCTGGGGCAGTTCCTGGGGGCGCCGCTGTGGGGGAAGCTTTCCGACCGCACGGGGCGGCGGCCGGTGCTCCTGCTCTGCCTGGTCGGCTCGATCCTGGCCTATGTCGCGATGGCGTTCGCGCACGACATCCTTGCGCTGGGCGCGGCGCGGCTGTTCGCCGGGCTGATGGCCGGCAACATCGGGGTCGCCTTCGCCTATGCCGGCGACGTCAGCGCGCCGGCGGATCGCCCGAAGGCGATGGGCATTTTGGGCGCGGCCTTCGGGCTGGGCTTCATCATGGGGCCGGCGATCGGGGGCCTGATCGCCGGGCAGAACCCGGGGCTCGCCGATTTCGCCCGGGTCTGCTGGGCCGGCGCGGCGCTGACCGGCGTGGCGACGCTGCTGGTGCTGGCCCTGCTGCGCGAGAGCCTGACACCGGAACGGCGGGCGGCGGTGCTGGCGGCGGGCGGCGGGCCGGGCATGGGCCAATTGTTCGGCACGAAGCCGGTGGTCATCGCCCTGATGGCGCTCAGCTTCCTGATGATCGGCGCCGCGGCCATGATGGAAACGGTGTTCGCCATCTTCGTGCATGACCGCTTCGCCTGGGGCGCGCGCGACGTCGGGCTGTCCTTCGCGCTGTTCGGCGTGATCACCGCCGGGCTGCAAGGGGGCGCCGCCGCACCGTTGATGCGCCGTTTCGGCGCGCGCGCCATGGCCGGCGCGGGCATTGCCGCCTATGGCGTGGGCGTTGCCGCCACCGCGCTGATGCCCACGCCCGCGCTGATGCTGGTCGCCTCCTGCGTCACCGCGGTCGGCGTCGGGCTGTTCAGCCCGGCCTATCAGGTGATGGTAGCGGACGTGTCGGAGGATCGCGACCGCGGCCTGATCAACGGGCTGACCCAGGGCATTTCCAGCCTGGGCCGCTTCGTCGGGCCGGCGGTGTCGGGCAGCTTCTATCAGGGGATCGGGCCGGCGGCGCCCTTCCTGATCGGCGCCGGGGTGATGGCGGTGGCGTTGCTGTTGCTGCTGTCGATGCGGCCGAAGGTGGCGCATGCGCATCCTTAGGCTGACGCTGCTCGTTTTGCTGATGATCGGCTATTTCGCCAATAAAACCTATATGGATCGTTATCTGCGGATGGCGGTGGCGCAGGCGATGGGGAAGCCGCAGCGGGCGGACTGGTATGAGCCGGTGGACCCGGTGCCCGGCGCGGCCTGGGCGCCGCTGCCGGTGGCGGCCACGCCGGCGATCGATGCCGGCGCACTGTCGAAGGCGTCGGCCTACGCCAAACAGTCGAAGGCCGACGGCTTCCTGGTGTGGCACGGGCCGCAGCAGGGCGGCGCGATCCAGACCGCCGGCTACTGGAACGGTTTCCGCCAGACCGAGCTGCTGGCGTCGAAAAGCATGGCGAAGATGGTGGTGGGCATCGTCATCGGCCGCGCGGTGAGCCAAGGCTTCATCCGCAGCATCGACCAGCCGGTCAGCGATTTCATCACCGAATGGAAGGGCACGCCGAAGGCGGCGCCGACCATCCGACAGTTCCTGCAGAACAGCAGCGGCATCAGCCGCTTCAGCTATAACGATTTCAAGCCCTGGTCGCTGACCATGCGCGAATATCTGTCCGAGCATCATGAGCGCATCCTGATCGACGAGACGACGCTCGATTACCCGCCGGGCAGCGAATATGATTATTCGATGATCACCAGCGACGTGCTGGCGATCGTGATCGAGCGGGCGACGAAGCAGCGCTACGCCGATTACCTGGGCCATGCTCTGCTGAAACCGATCGGTGCCGCCGGCGGCACCGTCTATGTCAACCGGCCGGGCGGGCTGGCGCACACCGGCTGCTGCCTGATGCTGCCGGCGGAAAGCTTCCTGCGGCTGGGCGTGCTGCTGATGAACCGCGGCCTGTGGAACGCCGAGCAAATTTTGCCGCCGACATGGGTTGCCGAGACGGTGACGCCGTCGCCGGCCAATCCGCATTGGGGACTTCATATGTGGATCGGCAAACCATGTGTGAAACGCCTGCGCTGGTTCCCGCGCCGCAGCCAGGAGGTGGGGGTGCTGCACGGTGAATGTTATGCAGCGGACGACCTGTTCCTGTTCGATGGCAGCGGCAACCAGGCGATGTGGATCATACCCTCCCGCCAGCTGGTGGTGCTGCGCGTCGGCCCGCCGCCCACACGGCGCCCGGGCGACCCGGGCGAGTTCGACAACAGCATCCTGCCCAACCTGATGATCCGGGGACTGCGCCCATGAAGATGATCATGACCGCCGCGCTGCTGATGGCGGCGCCGGCGCTGGCGGACAGCCTGACCGTGGAGCTGACCGGCGCGAAGGGCGAGGGCACGGCGGTGGTGAGCCTGTGGAAGACCGACAGCGGCTTCAGCAGTTTCGACAGCGCCAGGGCCGCCGCCACCCTGCGCGCGCCCATCAGGGCGGGCGTGGCGAGCGTGACCTTCGAGGGGCTGGCGCCGGGCACCTATGCCGTCAGCGCCTTCCATGACGGTGATGGCAACGGCAAGATGAAGACCAATTTCATCGGCATGCCCAAGGAAGGCGTGGCGGTCAGCGGCACGGCGGGCGGCATGCCGCGCTTCAGCAAATCGGCGATTCCGGTCAGCGGCAAGGCGCGCATCAGCATGGCGTTCCGCTACCTCTGACGCTATCCCGGCGGCATGGGCAAGGAAGACACGGCGCGGAGCGAGCGGCTGAAGGCGGCGCTGCGCGACAATCTGCGCAAGCGGAAGGCACCGCGAGAGATTTCGGAAGAGCCGGAGGTCAAGCCGAAAGACGACTGAGCTTTACGCCGCCGCCCCTTCGGCGCGCGTCGGCGCGCCGGCTTCGTCGAACGCCCACATTTTTTCCAGCGCGTAGAAGCTGCGCACCTCCGGCCGGAACAGGTGGACGATGACGTCCTTGGCGTCGATCAGCACCCAGTCGGCGGCGGCGAGGCCCTCCAGCCGCGTGCTGACGCCCAGCTCCTCCTTCGCCTTCGCGGCGATCTTCTGCGCCATGCTGGCGACCTGGCGCGTGCTGCGGCCGGATGCGATCACCATATAGTCGGCGATCGTGCTCTTGCCGGCGAGCGGCACCGAGACGACGTCCACAGCCTGGTCGTCGTCGAGGGTTTTCAGGATCAGCGCATGCAGCGCATCGACACGGTCGGGGGTGGTCAAGCGGGGGTTTCCTCTGCCCAACGGGGCATGATCTGGCGGATTTGCGTGGCCGAGCGCGGGTCGTAGCCCAGGTTCAGGGTGACGAATGCGGGCAGCGACCAACTCCTCCAGCCGGCGGGGGTAGGGTGGCGGAAGCGCCGCAGCCACGACAGCGCCGGTGCGGCGTGGCGACGGCCACTATAGCCCGGCCGGTCGAGAACGACAATCGGCACCATCGCGGCGATGGCCCGCCAGGCGACCCAGCGGTGGAATTGCAACAGATTGTCCGCGCCCATCAGCCAGACGAAGCGCACCTGGGGGTGGCGGGCCTTCAGCGCGGCAATCGTGTCCACGGTCAGCGTGGTGTCCAGCGCGGCCTCGATCCCGCTGACGCGGAGGCGCGGGTGGCGCGCGACGCGGCGGGCGCTTTCGAGTCGCGCGGCGAAGGGCGCCATGCCGGCCACCGGTTTCAGCGGGTTCTGCGGGCTGACCAGCCACCAGATTTCATCGAGCTTCAGCCGCCGCATCGCCTGCAGGCTGATGTGCCGGTGGCCGCCATGCGCCGGGTTGAAACTGCCGCCCAGCAGGCCGACCGCTTGGCCCTTCCTCAACCGGGGCGCACCTGTCCGGAGGCCGCCGCAGCAAAAGTGGGAACCGGTTTTGCATCCGCGACGGCCCAATGAAGGATGACGGGCAGGTTCGTCATGGACGAACCTGCCCGTCACCCCGGACGAGATATTTGTAGGTGGTCAATCCTTCCAGCGCGACCGGCCCGCGCGCGTGCAGGCGGCCGGTGGAGATGCCGATCTCGGCGCCGAAGCCGAACTCGGCGCCGTCGGCGAACTGCGTGCTGGCATTGTGCAGCACGATGGCCGAATCGACCTCTTGGAGGAAGGTTTCGGCGGCGCCCGCATCCTCGGTGACGATGCTGTCGGTATGGTGGCTGCCGTGGCGGTTGATGTGCCGGACCGCGCCGACGACGCCATCGACGACGCCGACGGTCAGGATCGCATCGAGATATTCCGTGTCCCAGTCGGCATCGACGGCGGGTTTCAGGCGCGGGTCGAGGGCGCGCAGCTCGTCGGAGACCCGCAGCTCGCAGCCGGCATCGAGCAGGGCCGCGAGGATGGCCGGCGCCATGGCCAGCGCCGCCCGGTCGATCAGCAGCGTTTCCGCCGCGCCGCACACGCCGGTACGGCGCAGCTTGGCATTGACCGCGATGGCGGCGGCCTTCGCCGGGTCGGCGGCGGCATCGACATAGACATGGCAGAGGCCGTCCAGATGCGCGAGCACCGGCACCCGCGCCTCGTTCTGCACGCGCGCGACCAGCGATTTGCCGCCGCGCGGGATGATGATGTCGATGAGGCCGTGCGCCGCCAGCATTGCGCCCACCGCGGCGCGGTCGGTCGTCGGCACCAGCTGCACGGCATCGGCGGGAAGGCCGCTCGCCGCGATGCCCGCGGCCATGGCGGCGTGGATGGCGCGGTTGCTGTGCGCCGCCTCGCTGCCGCCGCGCAGGATGGCGGCATTGCCGCTCATCAGGCAGAGCGCGCCGGCATCGGCGGTGACATTGGGGCGCGATTCGAAGATGATGCCGATGACGCCCAGCGGCACGCGCACGCGCGAGAATCGGAGGCCGTTCGGCCGTTCCCAGCCATCAATGGTGGCGCCGACCGGATCGGGCAGGCCGGCGACCGATTCCAGCGCGGCGGCGATGCCTTCGACGCGCTTCGCATCCAGCATCAGCCGGTCGAGCATCGCGGACGAAAGCCCGTTCGCTGCGCCGGCCGCCATGTCCGTGGCATTGGCGGCGACGATGGCATGGGCGCGGGCGCGGATTTCGCCGGCGGCCGCGCGGATGGCGGCCGCCTTTGCAGCGGTAGCCGCCTTCGCTAGGACGCCAGCTGCAAGTCGCGCACGTTCCGAAATTCCTGAAATATCAAAGCTTAGATTCATCTCGGCCACCCGTGAACACCTACAATTTCACATAATGCATTGTAGCCTAATAATACAGCGGCCAATAGGCCAGTGGTCAATGATACATAGAAAGTAGGTGCCCACAACCACTTTTGTGACAAAACAGAATATTTGTATCGTTCATTTTGTGCGCTTTGCCAAGCTTTTAAAAAAACTTCTTCATTGTCAACGGATTTGAACGCCTTACCAATTAGAGAGACAGCTTCTATCTGGACAATCATTAGTACAACATTCCATATGATGAATGATGTAAGTGAAACACACATCAATATGACTGTCCAAAGTTTTGCTTGAGTTTCCATATGGCCGGCGACTCCGCTCCAAAGAGCGAAGAATGCGGCATATCCTGCGACTATAATAATGTTATTATAGTTTTTGGCAGCACTGTCTGTAAGTGACGCGTATTCTAGCTGCTTATCAAAAATCAGTTTATTGAGTGATGTGACTGATTCATTATATTTTGCCGCATCGGAATAGCTTTTTGGCTGATCAATCGTCATATTCATAGCATTACCATCTGGTCCCGGTGGATCATCGCGCTGCGCGGTGCATAGCCCAGGATTGCCGCCTGTGCATCACTCCGTTTGCCGGCGATGGCGCGGGCGTCGGCGATGTCATAGCCGGCAAGGCCGCGCGCCACCGGGCCGGCGGGGCCAATGACGTCCACGGGATCGCCGCGCTGGAAGCGGCCGTCCACCCGGCGCACGCCGGCGGCGAGTAGGCTCTTGCCGCTGCGCAGCGCCGTGACGGCGCCGGCGTCGACATGCAGCGCACCCATCACCGTCAGCCGCCCGGCAAGCCAGGCCTTGCGCGCCGATTCGCGGTCTCCCGCCACGAAGATGGTGCCGACACCATCGCCCAGGAAGCGCGCCAGCGGGTGCGCGCCGTGCCCGGCGGCGATGGCCAGGTGGGCGCCGGCGGCAACGGCGATCCGCGCCGCCTGCACCTTTGCCAGCATGCCGCCGCTGCCCAGCCCGCTGCCGCTGCTGGCGTCCGCAGCGCCGTCCACGGCGGCGAGGTCGGTGACGGTCGGGATCATCGTCGCGCCGGGGTCGAGCGCGGGATTGGCGGTGTACAGCCCGTCGACATCGGAGAGCAGCACCACCGCGCCGGCGCCCGCCGCCTGCGCCACCCGCGCGGCCAGGCGGTCGTTGTCGCCAAAGCGGATTTCCTCGGTCGCCACCGAATCATTCTCGTTCAGCACCGGCACCACGCCCAGCGACAGCAGCCGGTCGAGCGTGGCGCTGGCGTTCAGGTAGCGCCGCCGGTCCTCCAGATCGCCCAGCGTCACCAGCATCTGCGCGGCGGTCAGGCCATGCGCCGCCAGCAGCTCCGCATACAGCCCGGCGAGCAGGATCTGGCCGGTGGCGGCGGCGGCCTGCGCATCCTCCAGGCTGGCGCGCCCGCCCCTTGCCAGGCCCAGCCGCTTCGCCCCCAGCGCGATCGCGCCCGAGGAGACGATGGCGACCTGCTGACCGGCGGCAACGCGCGCGGCGACATCGGCGATGACGCTTGCGAGCCACTCGCGCCGCACGCCGCCGTCCGCCGCGACCAGCAGCGCGGAGCCGATCTTCACCACCAGCCGCGCCGCGCCGGTGAAAGGCGCGACCCGCGCCGCTACAGCGGGGTCCATGCCGCCACGTCCTTCGCCACCTGTCCTTTCGCCACCAGTTCCGTCACCGCGTCCAGCATCGGCGGCAGGCCGGCCCGCGTGGCGGCGCTGATCGCGAACACCTCCGCATCGCTTCGCCGGGCGAGCGCGCGGCGGATGTTCGCCAGCTGGCGCCCGTCCACCAGGTCGGTCTTGGTGAGGAGGATGATCTCCGCCTTGTCCTCCAGCCCCGCGCCATAGGCCTCCAGCTCGCCGCGCACGATGTCATAGGCGTCCGTCGGCGCGTCGCCGGCGGCATCGACCAGGTGCAGCAGCACGCGGCAGCGCTCGACATGGCCCAGGAAGCGGTCACCGATGCCGGCGCCATCCGCCGCGCCCTCGATCAGGCCGGGGATGTCCGCCAGCACGAATTCGCGGCCGGCATGGCTGACGACGCCGAGCTGCGGCTTCAACGTGGTGAAGGCATAGGCGCCGACCTTCGCCTGGGCATTGGTGAGCGCGTTCAGCAAACTCGATTTGCCGGCGTTGGGCAGGCCGACCAGCCCGGCATCCGCCAGCAGCTTCAGCCGCAGCCAGACGCTGAGTTCCTGCCCGGGAAAGCCCTTCTGGAACTGCCGCGGGGCGCGGTTGGTGCTGGTCTTGTAGTGGGTGTTGCCCTTGCCGCCATCGCCGCCGCGCAGCAGCACCACGCGCTGGCCCTCGGCCGTCAGGTCGGCGAGCAGCGTGCGCTCGTTGGGATCCTCGGCATCATCCGCCAGGATCTGCGTGCCGATGGGCACGGGGATCAGCAGGTCGCCGCCGTGCGCGCCGGTGCGGTTGGTGCCCATGCCATGGCCGCCGCGCGCCGCCTTGAAATGCTGGGCATAGCGGAAATCGATGAGCGTGTTGAGGCCGGCGACGGCGTGGAAGATGATGTCCCCGCCCTTGCCGCCGTCGCCGCCGTTGGGGCCGCCATATTCGATGAACTTCTCCCGCCGGAAGGCGACGGCGCCGTCCCCGCCCCAGCCGGAGCGCAGGTGAATCTTGGCTTGGTCGAGGAACATCATCTGAACGGGCCTTTAATCGCGGCTTACGAAAAATTGTGGGGGTTGTCGAACCGGTGACAGGCGCGGCGCCGACAAGGAACGGGCAGGAGGAACTGCACGAAGGAGAGTGAGCATGACGAAAACCCCCCTGATCGCGACGCTGGCGGCGCTGGCGCTGTCAACGGGCGCCTTTGCCCAGGCGCCCGCCGCGGCCGAACATGCCGCCAAGGCGCAGGAGCATGCGACCGCCGCGGCGAGCGCGACCGGCGCCAAGAAGGCCGAGCATCACCGCATGGCGGCGAAGCATCACAAGGAAGCCGCGAAGGCGCATGAAAAGGCGGCCGCCGCACCGAAATGATCGCCGCTCGACACGCAAAGGGCCGGGAGAGTCGCCTCTCCCGGCCCTTTTTTCGTGCCTCAGCCCTTATTCGGCGGCCAGCGCCACCGCGTCGATGCTGACATATTTGCGGCCCTGCTTGCCGTCGTGGAAGCGGACCTTGCCGTGCGCGGTCGCGAACAGGGTGTGATCCTTGCCCAGGCCGACGTTGACGCCCGGATAGACGCGGGTGCCGCGCTGGCGGATGATGATGTTGCCGGCGACCGCATCCTGGCCGCCGAAAATCTTCACGCCGAGGCGCTTCGCGTTCGAATCGCGGCCGTTGCGCGACGAGCCGCCTGCCTTTTTATGTGCCATGGTGGGGTCTCGCTTTCAGCTCAGGCGATGGAAAGGATTTTCAGCACCGTCTGGTGCTGGCGGTGGCCGTTCTTGCGGCGATAGTTGTGGCGGCGGCGCTTCTTGAAGATGATGACCTTGTCGGCCTTGTCATGCATCAGGATTTCCGCCGTCACCGCGCCGCCGCTCTTCAGCGTGCCGCCGTCGCTGACCATCAGCACGTCATCCAGCGTGATGGTCTCGCCGGGCTCGCCGCCCAGGCGCTCCACGATGATCTTGTCATTGGCGGCAACCCGATATTGTTTGCCACCGGTGCGAACAACCGCGAACATCTTCTGTCCAATCTTCAAACATGCGTGCGCGACACGGCAGGGCCGTCCGCGGGAGGGCGCCGCATAAGGGAGAGGGGCCTTGCTTGTCAACCGGGCGTCGGCGTGAAACAAAGCAGAAAAGCTGTCAGGGAGATAAGAGGATGCGGCAATTCTGGGTGGGGGCAGTGGCGCTGCTGGCGCTGGCGGCGGGCGCGCGGGCGGAGACCATCGCGATTCGCGCCGGCAAGCTGGTGACTGATGCGGCGCGGCCGGCGGCCGGCCCCTCGCTGGTGGTGGTGACCAACGGCCGCATCACCGCCATCCTGCCCGCCGATGCCCCGGTGCCCGCCGGCGCGCGCGTCATCGACCTGTCGGGCAAGACCGTTCTGCCCGGCCTGATGGATGCGCATGTCCACCTGACCGGCGATCCCGGCACGCCCTTCTGGCGGGAGGCGATCGATACCGACGAATATGCGACCGCCGTGGGCCTGAAGAACGCGCTGCTGACCGTGCGCGCCGGCTTCACCACCGTGCGCGACCTGGGCAGCGCCAAGGCGAGCGGCTTTGCCGTGCGCGATGCGATTCGCGATGGCCTGGCGTTCGGGCCGCGCGTGCTCGCCTCTGGCCCGGCGCTGTCGATCATCGGCGGGCATGGCGATGTCAGCGGCTTTCGGGAAGAAGTGACGCACGCGCTGGACAGCGACAACACCTGCACCGGCGAGGACCAGTGCGCGGCGCGGGTGCGGGAGGCGGCGAAGCGCGGCGCCGACGTGATCAAGATCACCGCGACCGGGGGCGTGCTCTCTCAGCAGGGCCGCGGCCTGGGCGCGCATTTCACCGACGACGAGATGGAAACCATCGTCAAGACGGCCGCAACATTGGGCCTGAAGGTGGCGGCGCACGCGCATGGCGCGGACGGCATCACCGAGGCGGCGAAGGCGGGGGTCGCCAGCATCGAGCATGGCACCTTTATCGACGACGCCGGCATCAAGGAGATGAAGGCGAAGGGCAGCTGGTATGTGGCGACGCTGATGGCGTTGCAAGGCGTGAACGCGCGGATGGGCAAGGGCATCTATACGCCCGTCGTGGAGAAGAAGGCGCGCGAGGCGCTGCAGAAATGGGGTGTCGGCCTGCGCGCGGCCCAGCGCGCCGGCGTCAACATCGCCTTCGGCACCGATTCGGGCGTGTTCGAACATGGCGCCAACGCCGGCGAGTTCGCGCTGATGGTGGAAAAGGGCGGCATGACGCAGCAGGCGGCGCTGGTGGCGGCGACCACCGGCACCGCGAGACTGTTCGGCATCGAGGAGGATGTGGGCACCATCGCGGTGGGCAAGCGCGCCGACATCATCGCGGTGGACGGCGACCCGCAGACCGATCCCAAGAGCCTGATGAAAATGGCTTTCGTCATGGCCGGCGGCCGGGTAGTGCCGTTGAACGACTGACCGTTGCGAGAGGGGGAATTCTCGTAACCTGTGGAGTGAGTGATGAAAAAGACAGTGATGCTTGGAACGTCCGGTCTGGCGTTGTTGCTGACCGGGTGCATGAACGCGCGTGAAATGGCGGCGACCGCCGCGGTGCTGCCCACCCCGCAGGCAGCGGCGGCCCCCGCCGCCCCGGTCGCCCCGCCGGCCCCGGTCATGTCCGCGTCCGAACGGCTGGCGAAGCTGTTCAAGGACAGCGACGAGGACAATCTTCGCCGCAACCCGATCGGCGCGCTGTTCCGCGGCGACCTGCGCTATGCCGACCAGTTCGGCGATTATATCACCGACGCCTATCTCGCCGCCGAGAAGAAGGCGGCGGAGGATGAGCTGGCAGCCTTGAACGCCATCCCGCGCGATGCCCTGGGCGCGGATGAGAAGGTCAGCTACGACACCTTCAAATGGCAGCGGGAGATGGACCTGAAGGGGTTTGAGCCGGCGCTGCTGTCGGCCAGCATCGTGCGCCCGATCGACCATTTCAACGGCTTCCACGCCTTCTTCGCCGACCTTTCCAGCGGGCAGAGCGCGGCACCGTTCAAGACCGTCAAGGATTATGAGGACAATCTGAAGCGGATCGACGGCTGGGTGATCGCGATGGACCGCGCCATCGGCCGCATGCAGGAAGGGCTGAAGGCCGGCGTGGTGCAGCCGAAAGTGGTTTCCACCCGCGTGCTCGACCAGTTGAACCGCTTCGTCGAGCAGGGCGTCGAGAAGTCCCCTTTCATGATGCCGGTCGCCAAATTCCCCGAGGCCGTGCCACCGGCCGACCAGGCGCGGTTGCGGGGCGCCTATGCGGCGACCGTGAAGGACAAGATCCTGCCGGCCTACACGCGGATGCGCGATTTCTTCCGCGACCGCTATCTGCCCGCCAGCCGCGAAGCGCCTGGCCTGTCGGCGATGCCCGGCGGCGCGGCGCTCTATGCCTATATGGTGCAGACCCAGACCACCACCGACATGACGCCCGACGAGATCCACGCGCTGGGCCTTTCCGAAGTGGCGCGCATCACCGCGGCGATGGAGAGCGTGAAGAAACAGGTCGGCTTCAAGGGCACGCTTCGGCAGTTCTTCAACCATATCCGCACCGACAAGCAGTTCCAGCCGGCGAGCGTGCAGGCGCTGGGCGACGGCTATCGCGCCATCGGCAAGCGGGTGGACGTGACCATCCCGCTGCTGTTCTCCGCCGTCCCGAAATCGCCGCTGGAGATCAAGCCGGTGCCGGCCTTCCTGGAGAAGGACCAGGCCGCCGCCTATTACCAGCAGGGAACGCCCGACGGAAAACGCCCCGGCACCTTCTATTTCAACACCTATGACCTGAAATCGCGCAGCACGCCGGGGATGGAGACGCTGTACCTGCACGAAGCGGTGCCCGGCCACCATTTCCAGATTTCGCTGGCGATGGAGAATGAGAAGCTGCCACCCTTCCAGCGCTTCGGCGGCAACACCGCCTTTGTCGAGGGCTGGGCGCTCTATGCCGAATCGCTGGGGCCGGAGCTGGGCCTGTTCAAGGATCCCTACCAGCTTTACGGCCATCTGGACGACGAGATGCTGCGCGCCATCCGCCTGGTGGTGGACACCGGGCTGCATGCCAAGGGCTGGAGCCGGCAGCAGGCCATCAACTATATGCTGAACAACAGCGCGCAGGGCCGCACGGATGCCGTGAACGAGATCGACCGCTACATCGCAATGCCGGCGCAGGCGCTGGCCTACAAGGTGGGCCAGATCAAAATCCGCGAGCTGCGGACCCGGGCCGAGAAAGCACTGGGCCCGAAGTTCGACGTGCGCGAATTCCACGCCCAGGTGCTGATGACCGGCGCGCTGCCGCTGAAGGTGCTGGAGGCGAAGATTGATGGGTGGATTGCGGCCAAGGCGGCCTGAAACAGCCATGCTGTTTCAGGACACGCCGCCGTGCCCGGACGGCGGGGCTTCGTGGCAAGCCGATCCGGCGGCTTTGCCGACCGGACGGCTGGCCGCGAAGAACCCGTCCGACGGCGCGAGCCCTTGACCTCCGCCAATTCCGCATCCACATAATGCTGCGGTGAAAATCAGCTACGACTCCGCCAAACGCCTGCGGACGCTGGCGGAGCGCGGGCTGGATTTCAACGATGCGCCACTGCTGTTCGGCGGTCGGGTGCGAACGCTGGTCGATGACCGGGCAGATTATGGCGAAGTCCGCTCGATCACCCATGGTTATCTGAACGGGCGTGCGGTGGTGCTGGTGTGGACGCAGCGGAACGAAGGCATTCGCATCATTTCGATGCGGCATGCCCATGCGCAGGAGATGGCCCGTGTCGGACTGGATTGACCCGGATGATGCCCCGATGCTGACGGCGGATTTCTTCGCCCGCGCGGAAATCCGCGAAAACGGCCGGCTGATCCGGCCCGCGAACGGCACGCTGACCCGCCCCGGCCGGCCGCCGGTGGGGGATGCGCCCAAGCAGCAGGTCAGCCTGCGGCTGGACCGCGAGGTCGTCGCCTGGTTCCGCGCGCAGGGTGCCGGCTGGCAGACGCGGATGAACGAGGCCCTGCGGCAGAAGGCGGGGCTTTAAGCCGCGATCAGGTCATCCGGGTTCGGCGCGCGGGTGGCCGCCCAATAATCCACCAGCGCGAACGGCCAGTTCTGCGTCACGCGCCCGTTGGCGCCCTTGTACCAGCTGCTGACGCCCGGCTGGCCCCAGGCCATGCGGGCGTTTTCGGCATCGACGCGCGCATTGAAGGCGTCGTGGACGTGCGGCTTCACCGAAACCGGCCCGCGCTCGGCGATCAGCCGCGCCGCCTCGACAATGTAGTTCACGCCGCATTCGGACAGGAAAATGATCGAGCCGTTGACGACGATATTGGTGTTCGGGCCATAGACCATGAAGAAATTGGGGAAGTCCGGCACCATCAGGCCCAGGTAGGCGCGCGGGTCGCCGGCCCAGCGGTCGTGCAGGTCCACGCCGCCGGAACCGGTGACGCGGAAACTGCCCAGGAAATTGCTGGCGTGGAAGCCGGTGCCATAGATCAGCACGTCGGCCGGACGGTGCACGCCGTCCGCGGTCACCACGCCGTCCGCCACGATGCGCTCGATCGGCGTCGTCACCAGGTCGACATGCTCGCGCGCGATCGCCCGCAGCCAGACGCCATTGTCGCGCAGCGAGCGTTTCCCGCCCAGCACATAGTTGGGGATCACGCGGTCGAGGAGGTCGCGGCGGTCGGCCAGCTGCGCCTCGATCTTCTCAATGAGCGCGGCGCGCAGCTCGGCATTGGCGGCGCCGATGGTGTGTTCCGGGCCGTTCCAGCCGTCGTCGACGCGGACATTGGGCAGCACGCCGTCGGTCAGCATCCAGAACAGCCAGAAGCGATACCATTTGTCATAGGCGGGGATATGTTCGACCGCCCACTGGAAGCCTTCGGGCACCGGATCATGATAATTGTCGGTCGGCCCCAGCCAGGGCGCGCTGCGCTGGAACACGTCCATGTGCACGACCCGGTCGACGATGGCCGGCACGAACTGGAAGGCGCTGGCGCCGGTGCCGATCACCGCGACCCGCTTGCCCGTGAGGTCGACGCCATCGTCCCAGCGCGCGGAGTGAAACGCCGGCCCGGCGAAATCCTGACGGCCGGGAATGTCGGGGTAGCGCGGCTGGTTGAGCTGGCCGACCGCGCTGACGAAGATGTCCGCGGACAATGTGCCGCCGCTGGTCTCCACCTGCCAGCGCGCGCCGTCCCAGCGGGCATGCTCCACCCTGGTGTCGAAGCGCGTCACCTCATACAACCCATGGGCCCTGGCGAAGCGCTGGAAATAGCCGAGCAGCACATCGCCCTGGCTGTAGAATTCCGGCCAGTCATGGTTCGGCTCGAACGAGTAGCTGTAGAGGTGGTTCGGCGTGTCGACGCGCACGCCCGGATAGCGGTTCAGATACCAGGTGCCGCCAACATCGCCGTTGGCCTCCACGATCGTCACCTCCACGCCGGCCTGCCGCAGCCGGTGCGCGGCGAGCAGCCCGGACATGCCGGCGCCGCAGACGATGGCGCTGAGTTTCCGCGCCTCGATGGCCGCCGGCGCGCGCCGGTCGCGGCCGTCAAGCGCCAGCTCCTCCAGCAGGAAGGGCAGATAATGGTCGGGCACCTCGCCGCCCGCCAGCCAGATCACCATGCGTTTCAGCATGGCATCATCCGGCAGCGGCGCCGGCTGCGCGGCGCCGGTGATGATCGGCCACAGCACCCGGTCGGCCTCGTTTCGGATATGAGACGCGAATTCATCACTGAAACCGCCCATGCCGTCGCCGAAGAAGTCATAGACCGGCGTTTCGGCATCCAGCAGCGACGGGTCGCCCGACGCCTGCACCGTCACCACCGCCAGTGTCGGCAGATGGGTGCTGACCAAGGCCAGTTCGAACGCGGCACGATTCATGGCTGATCTCCTGTTGCACCTATGAAGCCTTGCCCGCGGCCGCGTCACCCCGGCTTTTTGACGGGCGGGGCGCGGCGCACCATCAGAAAGGTGAAGGCCGCCAGCGCCGCCGCCAGGAAATAGGGCACGCCCGGCGCCTCAGCGATCGCGCCGGCACCGCTGAACAGGGCGAACAGCTGCGTCATCAGCGGCGGCCCGATGATGACCGCCAGGCTGCTCAGCGCCGACATCGCCCCTTGCAACTCGCCCTGCGCGTCTTCGGGCGTCATCATGCTCATCATCGCCTGAATGGAAGGGTAGGCCATGCCGGCGATTGAACCGAAGACAATGCCGACCAGCCCGATCCACGGCACAAAGGCCGCGCCATAAAGGGTAAAGGCGATCACCCCGCAGACGATGCCCAGCAGCGCCGTCCGGCGCTCGCCCAGCCGGGCGATGGCGCGCTTGATCAGGAACCATTGCACCAGCACGCTGCCGACACCGACCGCGGTCAGGCTCCAGCCGACTTCCTTCGCGCCCCAGCCATAGCGATAGCTGGCGTAGAAATTCCACAGCCCCTGCAGGCTCTGGTGCGCGATGAACCAGGCGAACAGCCCCACCGCGATCCAGCCGATGGCACCACCCAGCGCCCGCACCTGTTTCAGCGCGCCGAGCGGGTTGGCGCGCCGCCAGTCGAACGGCCGGCGCTTTTCGGCCGAGAGGCTCTCCGGCAGCACCAGCGCGCCCAGCAGGAAGTTCAGCGCCGCCAGTCCCGCCGCCAGCAGGAAGGGCGCGTGCACGCCCCATGCCGCCACCAGCCCGCCCAGCGCCGGCCCGACGATGAAGCCGATGCCGAACGCCACGCTGAGCAGCCCGAAGGTTTCCGCGCGCTTTGCAGGCGGCGTGATGTCGGCGATATAGGCATAGGCGACCGAGAAGCTGGCGCCGGTGATGCCGGCGATCAGCCGTGCCAGCAGCAGCCAGCCGATGCTGGGGGCGAAGGCGGCGATCAGGTAATCGACGGTGAAGGCGGCAAGGCAGGCAAGCAGCACGGGTTTCCGCCCGAATCGGTCCGACAGATTGCCCATCACCGGGGCGAACAGGAACTGAATGACGGCATAGGCCATGCCCAGCCAGCCGCCGATGGTGGCGGCCTCCGCCAGGCCCTTGCCGGTGAGGTCGGTGATGAGGCTGGGAAACACCGGGATGACGATGCCGAAGCCGATGGAATCGAGAAGGACGGTGAGGACGATGAAGGTGAGGGGCAGGTTGCGGGGCATGGAAGGGCGTTGGTGCGGGAAGTGGGGGCATGTGTCTAGGGCCGGCCGGCGGCGAAGCCGCCGAGTCCGGCTGGGTTAGAAGGGGGAAGGGAGAAAGGAAAAGAGGGTCGGCAAAGCCGACTCGTCGGACACGTCGGTCGGCGTCGCCGACCGCGTGCCGGCCGGGCGCTGCGGCATGTCTTGAAATAGCTGCGCTATTTCTCGCTGCCTTGGCCTGGCCACTCAAACTCCCTGATCAGATCAAACGCCCCCTCCAATTCCCCATGCACCGGACCATTGGGGAAATCGACGCCCACGGTCTGCAACCCCGATTGCCGCGCCACGGCCAGCGCCGGCGCCAGTTCGCCGTCGCTCGATACCAGGATCACGCGTTCGGCGGCTTTGGAGGCGACCAGCGCGGCGAGGTCGAGCGCCAGCATGATGCCGTCGCCCTTCTGCTCGAAATCGGGGCGGAAATCCTGGTCGCTGATCGTGCCGGACAGCGGCAGGCGTACCGGTTTCCAGCCGCGGAAGCGCAACTGGCCGACGCGCACCGCGAAGTAATTGCGCCGCGCCAGCTCCTCCAGCCAGCCGCCGCCGGCCTTGAAGCTCCAGGGATCGCCGCTGACCGGCAGCGCGACATCGCCGGAATAGGGCCGGCAGTCATAATAGACCACGCGCACCAGCGTCTCGTTGGCGCGCACCAGGGCATGCGCCACATCCTCGATCAGGTCGACATTGTAATCCAGCCCCTCCCGCCGGGCCTGGGCGCGCAGATGGCCGCCATCGATCAGGATGATCACGCGTGTGGACATGCGGAACCTCAATAAGAATGCGTCAGAACATGAGCATCATGCGCGGCCGGGGATGGGCGGTCAACCGGCGGCCGCCTCGATTGCCTCCATGTCCGCGTCGGACAGGCCGAAATGATGGCCGACCTCATGCACCAGCACATGCGTCACCAGCGTCTCCAGCGCCTCGCCACTGTCCGCCCATTCATCCAGCAGCGGCCGACGGTAGAGGAAGATGATGTCCGGCAGCGCGCCCGACAGCTCGACCGATTTGTCCCCCACCGGCCGGCCCTGATAGAGACCGAGCAGGTCGAACGGGCTTTCGCAGCCCATCGCCTCCAGCGTCTCCTCGTCCGGGAAATCCTGCACGCGCAGCAGCACCGTGCCCAGATGGTCGCGGAACAGCGCCGGCAGCCGCTCGACGGCGGCCTGCGCCAGCCGCTCGATATCGTCGAGACTCGGTGCTAGGGTCTGCATGACGATGACTTAGCGAGGGGATCGGCGATGGTCGAGCGGCTGAAGAAAAAGGCGCGCAGCGCGGCGCTCCAGGAGCTGCCGGACTGGACCTATGACAAGGGCCGCGACGCCATCACCCGCCAGTTCAAGTTCGCCAGCTTCGTGGCGGCGTTCGGCTTCATGAGCAAGGTGGCGCTGCTGGCGGAAAAGGCCGACCATCACCCCGAATGGTCGAACGTCTATAACCGGGTGGACGTGCTGCTGACCACGCACGACGCCGGCGGGTTGAGCGAGCGCGATGTGGCGCTGGCGAAGGAGATTGATCAGTTGGGTGTGTAGCGGCTGGCCGATGGAGCAGGATTGCGCAGCAATCGTGCGAAGCGGCCAGACTCGCGCAACACCCGGACGGCACGCGCCGGGTGTTGCCCGGCGACGTGTCCGACGAGTCGGCTTTGCCGACTTTTTCCTCTTCGTTTTTTGCTGCCAGACTCGGCGGCTTTGCCGCCGGCTGGCTCTGTCCGGTCAACGCTTGTTTATGACGATCGAAGCGGCCGGCAGCAAAGCCGCCGAGTCCGCTTGAGATGGGAAGAAGAAAGGGTTGCGGGCAAAGCCCGCCGTCGGACGGGCTCGGCGGGGGGATCCCGCCGCCCCGCCGGCCGCGCTTCGCGGGAGTCGGCGGACTTTCGGACGATTGCCATGCAATCGTCCTCCAAGCCGCTCGCCCCGCTCAGCGGGGCGCCATCCTGATCGCCCCGTCCAGCCGTACATCCTCGCCGTTGAAATAGCTGTTGCGGCACATCTCGACCGCCAGGCTGGCATATTCCTCCGGCATGCCCAGCCGTTTCGGGAAGGGCACGCTGGCGCTGAGCGCCGCCTTCACATTGTCCGGCGCCGCCGCCAGCAGCGGCGTGTTGAAGATGCCCGGCAGGATGGTGTTCACCCGGATGCCCTCGCCCGACAGGTCGCGCGCGATCGGCAGCGTCATGCCGACCACGCCGCCCTTCGAGGCCGAATAGGCCGCCTGGCCGATCTGGCCGTCCTCCGCCGCCACGCTCGCGGTGTTCACGATGGCGCCGCGCTCCCCGAATTCGCCGGGTTCCAGCGTCATCATCCCCGCCGCGCTCTTCGCGATGCAGCGGAAGGTGCCGACCAGGTTGATCTGGATGATCATGTTGAAGGCATCCAGCGGGAAATGCTTGATCGCGCCCGTTTCCTTGCTGCGGCTGGCGGTCTTCACCGCATTGCCGGTGCCGGCGCAGTTGATCAGGATCGCTTCCTGCCCATGCGCCGCGCGGGCTTTCTCGAACCCGGCATCGACGCTGGCATCGTCGCAGACATTCACCTGGCAGAAGATGCCGCCGATTTCAGCGGCGACGGCCTCGCCCTTCTCCGCATTCAGGTCGAACAGCGCGACCTTCACGCCCTCGGCCGCCAGCAGCCTCGCGGTGGCGGCGCCCAGACCCGATGCGCCCCCGGTGACGACGGCGGCCTTGCCCTTCAGTTCCATGCTCTGTCTCCATGTCAGTGTGGCGGGGGTTATGGCGATGGCGGTGGCAAGCCTTAAGCTGGGAAAGCCGTCAGGTATCGGGGCTGCTGGCGGTGGCGTTGCGGCTTTTCACCTCCCGCTCCCGCACCGCCAGGAAGATCGTGGCGGACAGGATGATGGCGCCGCCCGCCAGCGTGAACACGTCATAACGCTCCCGGAACAGCAGGATGCCGGCGAGCGTGATCAGGCCGAAGCGCACGAAATCATAGGGCATCACCGCACCCGCATCGGCGGCCGCGAACGCCTGCGCCAGCGCCAGTTGCCCCGCCGCGGCGCACGCCCCCAGCGCCACCAGCAGCGGCCACAGGTGCGGTTGCGGCCAGGTCCAGACGGGGATGGCCAGCAGGAAGCTGACCGGCGTCGTGAGGATGAAGCTCCAGGCGGCAACCGCGCGCGGATCGTCCTGCCCGGTCAGGGCCTTGATCGCCACCATCGAGAAGGCGGTGGCCAGCGCGCTGACGATGGCGGCGATGATCGGCAGGTCGAGCGCCGCCGCCCCGGGCCGCAGCACCAGCAGCATGCCGGCGAATCCCACCAGCAGCGCGATGATGCGGGTGCGGTGGATGCGCTCCCCCAGGAACAGCACCGCGCCGATGGTGGCGAACAGCGGCGCGGTGTAGTTGATGGACAGCACCGTCGCCAACGGCGCGTTGGCGACGGCGTAGAAGGTGGCGAAGGTGGCGATGATGCCCGAGGACGCCCGCCGGACATGGCCGAGGAAACGCTCCATCCGCAGCAGGCCGGGCGTCAGCAGCAGCATCGGCGCCAGCCACAACAGCCCCATGAAATTGCGCCAGACCACCACGGCGAAGGGGTGCAGTTCCTCGCTGATCAGCCGGATCAGCACCCACAGGCCGGCAAAGGCGAAACAGGCGACCACCATCCACAGCGGCCCGCGGATGTGCGGCGGCAGCGACGCCAGCACCGTCAGTGCCGGAAGTGGCGGATGCCGGTGAAGGCCATGGTCAGGCCCAGCCGGTCGGCGGCGGCGATGACCTCCGCATCGCGCATCGATCCGCCCGGCTGGATGACGGCGGTGGCGCCGGCGGCGGCGGCGGCCTCCAGCCCGTCGGCAAAGGGGAAGAAGGCGTCGCTGGCGACCGCGCTGCCGATCGTTCGCGGCGTGGCCCAGCCATTGGCCTCCGCGGCGTCGCGCGCCTTCCAGGCGGCGATGCGCGCGCTGTCCACCCGGCTCATCTGGCCGGCGCCGATGCCCGCGGTGGCGCCGCCGCTGGCATAGACGATGGCGTTGGATTTGACATGCTTCGCCACCTTCCAGGCGAAATCCATGTCGGCGCGCTCGCTGTCCGTCGGTTGCCGCGCGGTCACGACGGTGAGGCCGTCATGCAGCCGGTTGTCGCGGCTCTGCACCAGCACGCCGCCGCCGATGCTGCGCAGCGTCAGGCCGGGGCGCGCCGGGTCGGGCAGCGGGCTCAGCAGCAGGCGGACATTGGGTTTCCTTGCGAACAGGGCGCGCGCCTCCGGGCTGGCGTCGGGCGCGATCACCACTTCGGTGAACAGTTCCAGGATGGCGGCCGCCGTTGCTTCATCGATGGCGCGGTTGGCGGCGATGATGCCGCCGAACGCGCTGACGGGGTCGCACGCCTTCGCCGCGGCATAGGCGTCCGCCAAGGTCGCCGCGGTGGCAACGCCACAGGGATTGGCGTGCTTGATGATGGCGATGGTCGGCGCCGCGTCGCGGAACTCGGCGATCAGGTCGAAGGCGCCGTCGGCATCGTTCAGGTTGTTGTAGCTGAGCGGCTTGCCCTGGGCGAGGCTGGCCGACGCCACGCCGCCGCCCCCGGCCTGCGGGCGATAGACGGCGGCGGCCTGGTGCGGGTTCTCGCCATAGCGCAGCGGCTCCCCCGCGCGGGTCAGCGCCAGCGGCAGCAGGTCCGGGAACATCGCGCCCTGGTCGGCGAAGGCGAACCAGCTGGCGATGGCGGCGTCATAGGCGGCGGTCGCGGCGAAGGCCTTGGCCGCCAGCCGCCTGCGCGTGGCCAGCGACAGCGCGCCGCTGGCCGCCATCTCCTCCGCCAGCGCCGCATAATCCACGGGATTGGTGACGCAGGCGACGAAAGCATGGTTCTTGGCGGCGGAGCGCACCATCGAGGGCCCGCCGATGTCGATATTCTCGATGACCTCAGGTCGGTCCGCGCCGCGCGCGACCGTCGCCTGGAACGGGTAGAGGTTCACCACCACCAGATCGATGGGCGGGATGCCATGCTCGGCGGCGCTGGCCTGGTGGCCGGCATCGTCGCGCAGCGCCAGCAGCCCGCCGTGCACCTTCGGGTGCAGTGTCTTCACCCGGCCGTCCATCATCTCTGGAAAGCCGGTATGGTCGGCGACGTCGGTCACGGTCAGGCCAGCGTCGCGCAGCGCCCGGGCGGTGCCGCCGGTGGAGAGCAGCTCGACGCCATGGCCGGCAAGCGTCCGGGCGAAATCGACGAGGCCGTCCTTGTCTGACACCGACAGCAGGGCGCGGGAAATCCGAATCATGTCCATCGCGGCGCTTTACGGGGTTTGGCCGCGCGCGGCAGCGGTTTTCCTCAGGGAGTCTCTCAGATTTCCGTCAGTGCCGGTGGGGGCGTGGGTTGCGGCTGTTCCATGCGCACCGGCTGTTTCGGCGGCGGCGACACCTCCACCGGGGTGTCCGGCTGGCTGGGCGCCACGCCCAGCACGGCGAGCGGCTCCCCGGGCGCCTTCGCGGGCACCACGGTTTTCGACGGCGAGATGAGGATGGAGGCGACGAGCACCACCAGAAAAACCAGTCCCAGTCCGGTCAGCCCGGCACGAATCCTCTGCATCTACCCATGTCCTTCAGCGCCGGGTCAGAGGTCCCGGTGTTGGTGCAGCCTGTTCCATCATCCCCCCGGATTTTGGCCGACTGTGACTTTTCTGTAACAGCGTCGCCGCCGCTTGTCGAGAGCAGGGTTAGCGGAACCAGGGCGGCAGCGCCAAGCCCTTGGAAAGCAACCATTCCCTGTTCCACAGCGTGGACAGGTAACGGCTGCCCGGATCGCACAGGATCGTCACCACGGTGGACCCCGCCCCCAGCTCGCGCGCCAGACGCTCCGCGCCCGCCACGTTGATCGCCGAGGACAGCCCCAGATGCAGGCCGTCCCGCGCCATCAGCTCGTGCAGCACCGGCATCGCGTCCGCATCGCTGACCCTATAGGCGACATCGATCGGCGCGCCCTCCAGATTGGCGGTGATGCGCGACTGGCCGATGCCTTCGGAGACGCTGCTCCCCTCCGCCTTCAGCTCGCCATGGGCGAACCAGCTGTACAGCGCCGCGCCATCGGGGTCGGTCAGCGCGATGCGGATGTCGGCGCGCCGTTCCTTCAGCCCCAGGCCCACGCCGGCGATGGTGCCACCGGTGCCCGCCGCGCAGGTGAACCCGTCGACGCGCCCGGCTGTCGCGTCCCAGATCTCCGGCGCGGTGGTCTTGATGTGCGCCAGCCGGTTGGCGATGTTGTCGAACTGGTTGGCCCAGACCGCGCCCGGCGTCTCCTCCGCCAGCCGCCGGCTGGTGTGCACATAATGGCCGGGGTTGGCGTAGCTGGTCGCCGGCACCAGCACCAGCTCCGCCCCCAGCGCGCGCAGTGCGTCCTTCTTCTCCTGGCTCTGCGTTTCCGGCATCACGATGATCGTGCGATAGCCGCGCGACGCGCCCACCACGGCCAGGCCGATGCCGGTGTTGCCCGCCGTCCCCTCCACGATGGTGCCGCCGGGTTGCAGCGTGCCCGCCGCCTCCGCCGCCTGGATGATATAGAGCGCGGCGCGGTCCTTCACGCTGCCGCCGGGGTTCATGAACTCGCACTTGCCCAGCACCGTCGCCCCGGTGCGCTCGGAGGGGCCCTTCAGCCGCACCAGCGGCGTGTTGCCGATCAGCGCGGCGATATCGGTCGCAACAGTCATTGTTTCGGCTTAGCGAGCACCGACGCGCCTTGCCAGCCCGCTTTCTTTGCGCGAAACGAAGCGCGGCTTTCACGGGAGTGTCGGATGCGACGGCGAACAGGGGGCGGGCGGTGACACGCGCGATTCCCGTCCTGCTGTTGGCGCTCGCCCTGCCGCTTGCCGGCTGCGGCAATGGCAATGATGGCCGTGCGCTCCGCGTCGACAGCAGCGTCGATCCGACGCCGCTGGTGGCGCAGTCCACGCGGCTCGGGCTGACCGCGCTCGACGGTGAGGGCCAGGTGGTGCCCGGCCTGGCGCAGAGCTGGCGCGTGTCGGACGATGGCCTCAGCATCGTCTTCCGCCTGCGCCGCGCCAGCTTCGCCAACGGCATGCCGGTCACCGCGGCGCAGGCGGTGGCCGCGGTGCAGGCCGCGCGGACCCGCCGCGCCCATCCCTTTTTCGGCCTGCTCGCCGGCGTCACCGCGATCTCCGCGCCGCTGGACGACGTGATCGAGATGCGCCTGACCACGCCGCAGCCCGAGCTGCTGGCACTGCTCGCCGCGCCCGAGCTGGCGGTGCTGCCGCCAGCGCGCAACCCGCCGGCGCTGGGCCCCTTCATGCCCGCCGGGGACGAGGCCGGCGTCATCACGCTGGGCCGCAACCCGCGCTTTCACGCCACCGCCGACGTGCCGCTCGACCGCGTGACCCTGCGGCGGCTGGACGCCACCGCCGCCATCGCCGGCTTCGCGCGCGGCGAAAGCGACCTGGTGCTCGGCGGGCTGGGGCCGGGGATCAACGACGCGCGCACCTCGCCCGCCGCCGCGGGGCTGCGGCTGGAGCCCGCGCGCGCCACCGCCATGCTGCTGGTCAACATGACCGGTGGGCCGCTGAAGGACCTGCGCGTGCGGCGCGCGCTGTCGCTCGCCATCGACCGGCAGACGCTGGGCAGCGCGCTGTTCGGCAGCGCCGCCGCCCGTCCGGTCTATGGCCTCGCGCCCGAGGGGCTGGCCAGCTTTCCCGAGACCTTTGTGCCGGACTGGGCCGGTGCGCCGCTGGTCGCCCGGCAGGAGGATGCCCGCCGCCTGCTGAGCGAAGCGGGCTTCGGCGCCGAACGGCCGCTGGCGCTGACCGTCGCCATCCCCGACGACGCGCTCAGCCGCGCCATGGCGGCGCGCATCGGCAATGATCTTGCCGCGATCGGCGTGACGCTGAGCGCCGACATCCGCGACCCGGCCTTCCACGCCAGCACGCTGGCGCGCGGCGGCTATGCGCTGGCGCTGACCGTGCGGGAGGCGCCGACCGATTCGCCGCTCGCCCTGCTGTTGCCGCTGCGCTGCGGCGCCAACCCCGCCGGCGTCTGCCTGAAGGAGGCCGACCGCCTGCTGGCGCAGAGCTGGCGCGCCGCCAGCCTGTCCGCCCGCGCCGGCCATTATGCCCAGGCCGAACGGCTGTGGGCGGAGGATGGCGCGGTGATCGGCCTGGTCACGCCACTGCGCTGGGCGCTGGTATCGCCGCGCGTCGCGGGATGGGTTGACAATGCCGCCGGCGCGCATCCCTTGGCGAAACTGGACCTGTTGCCGGAAGGAAGGCTGTTCAAATGAGCGAGATCGTCATCGTCGCGGCGCGCCGCACGCCGATGGGCGGGTTTCAGGGCGATTTCGCCGGCCTTGCCGCGTCCGACCTGGGCGCCGCCGCGCTGAAGGCCGCGGTGGACGACGCCGGCCTGGCGGCGGACGCGGTGGAGCAGGTGGTGATGGGCTGCGTGCTTCCCGCCGGGCAGGGCCAGGCGCCCGCGCGGCAGGCGGCGCGCAAGGCCGGGCTGTCGGACGCCACCGCCGCGGTCACGCTGAACAAGATGTGCGGCAGCGGCATGAAGGCGGTGATGGACGCGCACGACCTGCTGCGCGCCGGCAGCGCCGACATTATCGCCGCCGGCGGCATGGAGAGCATGTCGAACGCCCCCTATCTGCTGCCGAAGGCCCGCGCGGGCTATCGCATGGGCCATGGCCGCGTCATCGACCACATGTTCATGGATGGCCTGGAGGACGCCTATGAGAGCGGTCGGCTGATGGGCAGCTTCGCCGAGGATTGCGCCCGCCACTATCAGTTCACCCGCGCCGCGCAGGATGATTTCGCGCTCGCCAGCCTGTCCCGCGCCAGTTCCGCGATCCAGCAGGGCGCCTTCGCCGCCGAGGTGGTGCCGGTGACCGCCGGCAAGGTGCAGGTGAGCATCGACGAGCAGCCGGGGAAGGCGCGGCCCGACAAGATCCCGACGCTGAAACCCGCCTTCGCCGCCGACGGCACCGTCACCGCCGCCAACGCCAGCAGCATCAGCGATGGCGCCGCCGCCCTGGTGCTGATGCGCGCCGACACCGCCCGCGAACACGGCCTGACGCCGCTCGCCACCATCCTCGGCCATGCCACCCACGCGCAGGAACCGGCGTGGTTTTCAACGGCACCGGTGCCGGCGATGCGGAAACTGCTGGCAAAGACCGGCCTGGACGTGGCCGCCATCGACCTGTGGGAGGTGAACGAGGCCTTCGCCGTCGTCACCATGGCCGCCATGCACGACCTCGGGCTGGACCATGCCAAGGTCAACATCAACGGCGGCGCCTGCGCGCTCGGCCACCCCATCGGTGCCAGCGGCGCGCGCATCCTCGTCACGCTGCTCCACGCGCTCCGCGCGCGCGGCGGCGGCACCGGTGTCGCCAGCCTGTGCATCGGCGGCGGCGAGGCAACCGCCATGGCGATCCGCGTGCCCTGACATGGCGCGTCCGCAACCGTCGATGCCGCTCGATGCCGCCCAGCGCGAGCTGTCGCGGGCCTATGTCGGCGGCGCGCCGGGGGTGCTGATCTCCGGGCTGGTCTGGCTGGCCGCCGGCACCGTGTGGGCCACCAGGGGCGCGCCCGCGGGCTTCCTCACCCTGTTCGTCGGCGGCATGCTGATCATGCCGGGATCGGTCGCGCTTTCCCGCCTGCTGTTCCGCGCGCCGAAGATCGCGCCGGGCAACCCGCTCGAACGGCTGGGATTCGAATCGACGGTGATGCTGTTCGCCGGCCTGTTGATCGCCTATGCCCTGCTGCGCAGCGACCCCGCCATGGCCTTCGCCACCCTCGCGGTCGCCATCGGCGCGCGCTATTTCGTCTTCCGCACCCTGTACAACGAGCCGCTCTACTGGCTGCTCGGCGCGCTGCTTGCCGCCCTCGGCATGGCGGTGCTGCTGCGCTGGACGACCATGCCGGTCAATGTCGCCGTGGCGGTGGGCGCCGTCGAACTCCTGATGGCCCTCCTCCTGCTGCTGCGGCATCGGCGTCGCTGACAGCGCGAACTTGCCAATCCGCCCGTCCTGCCCTATCGCGCGCGGTGTCGGAGCGTGGCGCAGCCTGGTAGCGCATTAGACTGGGGGTCTAAGGGTCGCAGGTTCGAATCCTGTCGCTCCGACCATGTTTCAAGGCCGGGCTGCGCCCGGAGAAGGCGGCGCACTCGCGCCGGCGCCCGGTCGGGCTTGCGGCCTTCGGCCGAGGCGGCGCTGCCACAATGGGGTCGCGCGGTTTGCCATTTCCCCCTACACCCGCTCCATGTCCGTGCTGGATGTCACCACCCTCGCCTGCGTGCGCAGCGGCCGGCTGCTGTTCGAAAACCTGTCCTTCACCGTGCCCAGGGGTGGCGCGCTGATCGTCACCGGGCCGAACGGCGCGGGCAAGTCCAGCCTGCTGCGCCTGCTCGCCGGCCTGCTGGAGCCCGCCGCCGGCACCATCCACCGCCCCGACCGCCTTGCCTATCTGGGCCATGACAGCGCGCTGAAGCCCGATCGCACGCTCGCCGGCGAACTCGCCTTCTGGGCCGCGCTGGACGGCGCCGACACCGCCACGCGCAACAGCGCCGCAAGCGCGATGGCGCTCGACGGCCTGCTCGACCTGCCCGTCCGCCTGCTGTCCGCCGGCCAGAAGCGCCGCGCCGCGCTGGCCCGCACGCTCGCCGCCGGCGCCACGCTCTGGCTGCTCGACGAGCCCACCGTCGGCCTTGATGCCGCCGCCTGCGAACGGCTGGCGACCGCCATCGCCGGGCACCGCGAACGCGGCGGCGCGGTGGTGGCCGCCACCCATGTCGATCTCGGCCTGGCGCACGCCGCCACGCTGCCGCTGGGTGTCGGCCATGGCTGACCGCCGCCTGCCCTGGCTGCTGTCGCTGCTGCTGATCGCCACGGCGCTGCTCGCGGCCACCCTGCTGCCCGGCGACGACCGCGTGCTCGCCGCGCGCTACACCGCCCGCGCCTCGTTCGCGATGTTCATGCCGCTGTTCCTGGCGACCCCGCTCGCGCGGCTGGGGTGGACGCGCGCGCTGGCGGCGCACCGCCGCGATTGGGGCCTTGCCTTTGCGCTCGCGCACTTCGTCCACCTCGCCGCGCTCATCAACCAGCAGATCGCCGCCGGCGTGCCCCCCGCCGTCATCACGATCACAGTGGGCGGCGGCGGCTATGTGATCCTGGCGGCGATGGCGCTCACCTCGAACGCCGCCGCGATGCGGGCGCTGGGGCGGCGCTGGAAATGGCTGCACCGCACCGGGCTGTGGTGGCTGTGGTTTGTCTTCTTCGTCACCTACGCCGGCCGGATCGCCGAACCGCCGGCGATGATCGTCGGCATCATCGGCACCGGCCTGGCAGGCGGCGCCGCCCTGCTGCGGCTCGGCCTGTGGTGGCGCGCCCGCAGGCGACAGCCGGCATGAGCGGCCCATTGCAAGCCTGCGTTTCCCCCTTGCAGTTGACCCAGCGTCACCTGCTACGACTCGGGGCATGGCCGCGCTCACCCTCACCGATCTGTCCCGCCGTACCGGCGTTTCCCCACGCGCGCTGCGCTTTTACGAGGCGCGCGGGCTGCTGGCGCCGCTGCGGCTGAACAATGGCCGGCGGCTCTATGCCCAGGCCGACGCCGCCCGCCTGCTGCAGATCCTGGCGCTGAAGCGCGCCGGCTTCAGCCTGGACCGCATCGCCGCGCTGCTGCGGCAGACACCGGACAATCTGGCAGGGGTGATCGGCGCGCAGCGCGATCAACTGCGCCAGGAACGGGATCAGCTCGACCAGGCGCTGGCGGCCCTCACCGCGGCGCTCGGCGAGCTGAACCGCGGCACCGCGCTGTCGCTCGACACGCTCTGCCGCCTCATCCGCGAAGGAGACAGACGCATGACACAGGCTGCCTGGCAATCGGTCTATGACCGTTACTATACCCCCGAACAGCAGGCCGAATGGCGCGCCGCGAAACAGGCGATGGCCGACGGTCTCGACCTCGACGCCTACAACGCGAAATGGAAGGAATTGACCGACCGGATCGAGGCCGCGCTGCCGCTCGACGCGGGGTCGGCGCAATCGGCCGCCTTTCTCGCGGAATGGCGCGTGTTGCAGCAACCCATGAACGACACGCTGGGGCCGCTGATCCAGCGCGACCCCATCCGCCTGTTCGACCGCATGGCGGAATGGCAGGACATGGTCAGCCCGCCGTTCAGCGCCGCCGTCTGGGCCTGGGCCAAGGCCGCCAGCGCGGCGCAACCGGTCAGCGGCTGACGCGACCGCGGCGCGCGCGCCTTATGCCGCGCGTCCCTCCACGACCATCGTGCCCGGATGATGCCGGTCCAGATGCGCACGCAGCAGCCGCATGTTCTTCGATGTCGAGCGGAACATCAGGTCGAAAATGTCGCCGGCGATCGGGATCATGCCGATGGCCGTGTCCACGCCCAGGTTCATCATCATCCGCGCGCGGGTCCAGCGGCTGATGCCCAGATTGCCCGCTTCCCACACCAGATAGCTGCCGATCAGGCCGGACAGCAGGTCGCCCACCACCGGCACCAGGCCGATGACCGCGTCCAGCCCGATCCGCCGGCTGGTGCCGGGCAGCTGGATCGCGCCTTCCATCACCCGTTCCAGCAGTTCCAGCCGCGCGCGGATTGCCGCCGGGTCACGCGGCAGGTTGGCGGCGGCGGCGAAATCCTCGAAGCGGGCATAGCGGCTGGCAGTCACGGGGCGATCCTTTCAGGATTGCAACATGGCCTCGCCGCCTTCTCTTTCAAGTCCCCGCGCCACCGCGGCCACCGCCGCCGGATAGAGGTCATGTTCGGCGCCCAGCACCCGGGCCGCCAGCGTCTCCGGCGTGTCGCCGGGCAGGATCGGCACCCGCGCCTGCGCGATCACCGCACCGCCGTCCAGCTCGGCGGTCACATGGTGCACGCTGCACCCGGCCTCGCGATCGCCCGCGGCAATCGCCCGGGCGTGCGTGTCCAGCCCCTTGTAGGCCGGCAGCAGCGAGGGGTGGATGTTCAGCAGCCGCCCCTGCCAGCGCGCGATGAACCAGGGCGTCAGGATGCGCATGAACCCCGCCAGCGCCACCAGCTCGACATGGGCGGCGCGCAACGCCGCGTCCAGCTCCACCTCGAACGCCGCGCGGTCCTTGCGCCGGGGCACCAGCAGCGCCGGCACGCCCGCGTCGCGCGCCGTCGCCAGCCCGGCCGCTTCCGCCAGGTCGCTGACCACCAGCACCAGCGCATAGGGGCAGTCCGCCGCGCGCGACGCCGCCAGCAGCGCCGCCATGTTGCTGCCCCGGCCGCTGATGATCGCGGCCAGCCGCACCCTATCCGTCATGCTCGGCCGTCCAATCGGCGCGAGCTGACCAGGTTTCGGTGCTGCCGCGCACCGTGCAGCCCTTCGCACCCGCCACGATGGCGCCGATGCGGTGCACCGTCTCGCCCGCGGCCGTCAGCGTCGCCGCCACCGCCTCGGCCTGGTCGGCGGCCACCACCAGCACCATGCCGATGCCGCAGTTGAACGTCCGCGCCAGTTCGGCGGGTTCGATCCGGCCCAGCGCCTGCAACCAGGCGAACAATCGCGGCAGCGGCCAGCCGTCCGCGTCCACCACCGCCCGCGCGCCGTCCGGCAGCACGCGCGGGATATTCTCCAGCAGCCCGCCACCGGTGATGTGCGCGCAGGCCTTTACACGACCCGCGCGGATTTCCGGCAGCAGCGAGCGGACATAGATGCGCGTCGGCACCATCAGATGATCGATCAGCAGCGCGTCCGCGTCGAACATCGCCGGCCGGTCGAGCGCCGCGCCGCTCTCCGCCACCAGCTTGCGGATCAGCGAATAGCCGTTGCTGTGCGCGCCGGAGGATGCCAGCCCCAGCAGCACGTCGCCGGGAACCACGTCCGCCCCCGTCAGCTGCCCGCCGCGCTCCACCGCGCCCACCGCGAAGCCGGCAAGGTCATAGTCGCCGGCCGCGTACATGCCCGGCATCTCCGCCGTCTCGCCGCCCACCAGCGCGCAGCCGGCGATGCGGCAGCCCTCCGCGATGCCGGCCACCACCCGCGCCGCCACGCCTTCGTCCAGCTTTCCGGTGGCGAAATAGTCAAGGAAGAACAGCGGCTCCGCCCCCTGCACGATCAGGTCGTTGACGCACATCGCCACCAGGTCCTGGCCGACGCTGTCATGCCGCCCGCTGTCGATCGCCAGCTTCAGCTTGGTGCCCACGCCGTCGGTCGCCGCCACCAGCAGCGGATCGTGATAGCCCGCCGCCTTCGGGTCGAAGAAGGCGCCGAAGCCGCCGATCTCGGCATCGGCGCCGGGCCGGCGCGTGGCGCGCACCAGCGGCGCGATGGCGCGCACCAGGGCGTTGCCGGCGGCGATGGAAACGCCGGCATCGGCGTAGGTGGCGGGCTTGCGGTCGGCGCTCATCATCGCCCTTTAACCAGAAGCGGCTTGGAATAACACCGCCCATGCGCCAGAATATGCGGCATGCGCCTGCTCCTGTGGCTGTTCCTGCTCCTCGCCGCCCCGACGCTCGCGCAGGCCCCCAAGCCCGGCAGCGCCGGCAGCGGCCTCATCATCAGCGGCATCAAGGTCGATGTCGCCGGCAAGGGCGCGGCGGACGCGCGATTGAACGGCTGGCGCGATGCCCAGCGCCAGGCCTGGCCGCAGCTGTGGGCGCGGCTGACCGGGGAGATGGCCGGCGCCGCGCCGCGCCTGACGGACGACGCGCTGGACGGCATCGTCAGCGCCATCGAGGTCGAGCAGGAACAGGTCAGCGCCAAACGCTACATCGCCAGCCTGGCGGTGGTGTTCGACCGTGTCCGCGCCGCCCGCTATCTCGGCAGCGCAGGCAGCGTCATCCGCTCGCCGCCCTTCCTGCTGCTGCCGGTGCTGCAGGACGCCGGCGTGCGCATGGCCTATGAGCCCACCTCGCCCTGGCTCGCCGCCTGGGGGCGGCTGCGGGCCGGCGAATCGACGGTCGACTATGTCCGCATCAGCCCGACACCGGGCGACGTCATCCTGCTGTCCGCCTGGCAGGCGCTGCGCCGCGACGCCGCCGGCTGGCGCGACCTGGTGGACCGTTACCAAGTGGCGGACGTGCTGATCCCCGAACTGATCCTGGAACGCAGCTTTCCCGGCGGCCCGGTCAGCGCGCTGCTGATCGCGCGCGGCGGCACCGAAGGCGCGGACTATGGCCGGCTGCGGCTGGTGAATCGCGGCGGCGACGTCGACAACCTCCTCGCCACCGCGGTGCGGGAGGCCGACCGGCTCTACACCGCCGCCATCCGCAGCGGCGCGCTGAAGGCCGATCCCGGCCTGCTCGAAGAGGTCAAGATCGTCGAAAGCGCCGCCCCCAGCCTTGTCGTGCCGACCCTCTCCGCGGTCGAGATGCGCGTCGCCACGCCCGACGAAGCCGCCTGGCAGCGCTGGGCGGCGCAGCTGCGCGCGGTACCGGGTGTAACCGCGGTGCGCATGCTCGCGTTCGTCGCGGGCGGGGAATCCGCGATCGCGCTCGACGCCCCCGCCGGCATCGAGGCGCTGCGCTACGCCCTCGACCAGCGCGGCCTGACGCTGGCGGAGGATCTGCAGGGCGTGCTGCTGCGCCCGCGCCGTCCCACCGACCCGCGCGTCGAGCCGCCGGCGGCGCCTGAAACCACGCCGCCCGCGCCGCCTGCGGTCACGCCCGCCGCCCCGGCCGCCACCGCGCCACCGCCGGGCAAACCGCCGGCGCCGGCGGCCAAACCCGCCGCCCCGCCCAAGCCGCTGCTGCCACCGGGCACCGGCGCATGAGCGGCCAGATGGCGCTCCCGCTCGGCTGGCAGGCCGCGCGCACCCAGGCGACCTTCCTAGTCAGCCCGGCCAACGCCGATGCCGTGCGCTACCTCGACGCCTGGGCCACCTGGCCGCTGCCGGTGGCGCTGCTGGTCGGCCCGGCCGGCAGCGGCAAGAGCCACCTCGCCGCCATCTTCGCCCGCCGCGCCAACGCCCGCCTGTGGGACGATGCCGACCGCAGCGGCAGCGATGAAGCTCTGTTTCATGCCTGGAACGACGCCGTCGCCGACCGGCGCCCGCTGCTGCTCACCGCCCGCAGCGCGCCCGCCGACTGGCACCTCGCGCTGCCCGACCTCCGCTCCCGCCTCGCCGCCACGCCCCTGGTGCGCATCCACCCGCCGGATGACGCGCTGCTCGCCGGCCTGTTCGAAAAACTGTTCCGCGACCGCGGCATCGAGGTCCCGCCCGAGCTCACCCACTATGTCACCACCCGCATCGAGCGCAGTTTCGAGGCGGTCGCCCGCGCCGTCGCGGCGCTCGATGCCGCCAGCCTCGCCGGCCAGCGCCCGCTCACCATCCCGCTCGCCCGCACCGTGCTGGTGGAAGCGGGCCTTTAGGCACCGCGGGGAGTTCATCGATTTGTCATGCGACATCCGCTATGGCGGTGCGATGGCCAGCAAATCCCGATCCGCGGCGCCCGCGCCCGAAGCGCCGGTGCAACGCTATTTCAACCGTGAACTGTCCTGGCTCGGTTTCAACAGTCGCGTCCTTGAGGAGGCGATGAACCCCGCCCACCCGCTGCTCGAACGGCTGCGCTTCCTGTCGATCTCCGGCAACAATCTCGATGAATTCTACATGGTGCGCGTCGCCGGCCTGCGCGGGCAGGTGGACGAGGGGATCGAAACCCCCAGCCCCGAAGGCACCACGCCCGCCCAGCAGCTCGCCGCCATCGCGCTCGCCGCCGACGCGCTGATGAGCGACCAGCAGCGCGCCTGGGTGGCGCTGAAAACCCTGCTGAAGGCCGCCGACGTGACCGTGGTCGCCGCCGACGAACTGACACCCGCGGAGGCCGGCTGGCTGGAGGGCTGGTTCCTCGACAATATCTTCCCCGTCCTCACCCCCCAGGCCATCGACCCGGCCCACCCTTTCCCCTTCATCCCGAACAAGGGCTTCAGCCTGGTGTTCGACATGACCCGCGGCGGCGACCGGCTGTCCGCGCTGCTGATGCTGCCCGCCATGCTGCCGCGCTTCGTCCGCCTGCCCGGCGCGCACGCCCGCTTCATCGCCATGGAACAGATATTGCGCCGCTTCTTCGGCCTGATCTTCCCCGGCTTCACCCATCAGGGCGACGGCGCCTTCCGTATCATCCGCGACAGCGACATCGAGATCGAGGAAGAGGCCGAAGACCTGGTCCGCTATTATCAGAGCGCGATCAAGCAACGCCGCCGCGGCCAGGTGATCCGGCTGAAGATCGAAAGCGCCACGCCGCTGGCGCTGCGCAGCATGGTGCAGCAGGCGCTGCGCGTGGACGAGCGCGACGTCACCGCGGTCGAGGGCATATTGGGCATCGCCGACCTGGGGGAACTGGTCGACGAGGACCGCCCCGACCTGAAGTTCGACCCCTATACGCCGCGCTTCCCGGAGCGCATCCGCGACTATGGCGGCGACTGTTTCGCCGCCATTCGCGCCAAGGACATCGTCGTCCACCACCCCTATGAGAGTTTCGACGTCGTCCTCGCCTTCCTGCGCCAGGCTGCCGCCGACCCGGATGTCGTTGCCATCAAGCAGACGCTGTACCGCACCGGCAAGAACAGCCCGATCGTGCGCGCCCTGATCGACGCCGCCGAGGCCGGCAAGAGCGTCACCGCCATCGTCGAGCTGAAGGCCCGGTTCGACGAGGAGCAGAACCTGACCTGGGCCGCCGCACTGGAACGCGCCGGCGTGCAGGTCGTCTATGGCTTCATCGAATGGAAGACCCACGCCAAGGTCAGCATGGTCGTTCGCCGCGAATCCGGCGCGCTCGTCACCTACCTCCACCTCGGCACCGGCAACTATCACCCCGTCACCGCGCGCATCTACACCGACCTCAGCTTCTTCACGGCGAACCCGGTGCTGGCGCGCGACGCGGCGCAGGTGTTCAACTATATCACCGGCTATATCGAGCCGCAGCGGCTGGAAAAGCTGGCGATCAGCCCGGTCAGCCTGCGCCGCACCCTGTTCGAGGGCATCGACGCCGAGATCGCCCATGCCCAGGCCGGCAGGCCCGCCCACATCTGGGCCAAGATGAACAGCCTGGTGGACCCGGCGATCATCGACAAGCTGTACGAGGCCAGCGCGGCCGGCGTCGAGGTGGAACTGGTCATCCGCGGCATCTGTTGCCTGCGTCCGCAGGTGCCTGGCCTGTCGGACAACATCTGGGTGCGCAGCGTCATCGGCCGTTTCCTGGAGCACAGCCGCATCGTCGCCTTCGGCAACGGCCACGCACTGCCCAGCCGCCACGCCAGGCTCTACATCACCAGCGCCGACTGGATGCCGCGCAACTTCGACCGCCGCGTCGAGCTGCTGATCCCCATCGAGAACCCCACGGTGCACGCGCAGATCCTGGACCAGGTGATGGTCGCCAACCTGAAGGACACCGAGCAGAGCTGGGAGCTGGACGGCAACGGCCGCTACGTCCGCATCACCGACCAGACCCACCGCTTCAACCTGCACCGCTATTTCATGACCAACCCCAGCCTGTCCGGTCGCGGCGCCGCGCTGGAAAAGGTGCGCGTGCCGAAACTGGTGGTAGAGGAGTAGCCGCTACACACCGCGCGCCATGGCGACGCGACGCGCCGGATCCAGACCATGCGTCGCCTCGCGCAGCAAAATGCCGGCCAGCCAATCCGGCTGCTCGCCGGCTGCCAGCTCGGCAAAGCCCATGCGCGCATAGGCCGGCGCGTTCCACTCGATGAACCGGTCGGTCGTCAGGCTCAGGGACCGCAACCCCCGCGCCCGCGCATGTTCGGCGGCCCGCTCGACCAGCGCCCGCCCGATCCCCCGCCGCTGTGCCGCCTGCGCCACCGACAATTCCAGGATGTGCAGCCATTCGCCTTCCGCCGCTGCCAGCAGGAAGCCGGCTGGTTCGCCGGCCAGATCGCTCACCCACAGCGACTTTTCGGCAACGCCCGCACAAAGCGCGTCGTCAGGTGTCGTCCCGTGCCCGATCACGAACGCCATCGGCGTGCCCGCGAAACTCAGCGCCGCGGACCGTTCAACTGCCGCCAGCGCGGCAAAATCCGCCCTTGTGCCCAACCTGATCATGGCCCCCTGTCGCCTGTTCGCGCGCTACCGTCCAGCACCCGCTTTCCCGCCGCCGTATCCGCCGCTATTTGTCCGGACAAAGGAGCGTGCACCCCATGCAGCAGGAACGGATCGACTGGCCGAACGGTGCCAAGCTGGCGCTCAGCATCGTCGTCAATGTCGAGGAAGGCAGCGAGATGACGGTCGCGCGCGGCGACCGCGGCATGGAACCGGTGGACGAGCTGGGCATCCACATCAAATCGCCGATCCGCAATTATGGCAACGAGAGCAACTATCTCTACGGCATCAAGGCCGGCGCGCCGCGAATCGTCGACCTGCTGCGCCGCTACAATGTCGCCGCCAGCTGGACCGTTGCCGCGCTGAGCCTTGAAAACCACCCCGACATCGCCGCCGCCATCCGCGAACTCGGCCATGAACCGGTCAGCCACGGCTGGCGCTGGGTGCACCAGTTCAAGATGGACGAGGCCGCCGAGCGCGACTTCATCGCGAAAGCCACCACCAGCATCGAAAAGACCACCGGCACCCGCCCCTACGGCTGGCTGAGCCGCTATTTCCACACCGACAACACCCGCCGGCTGCTGATCGAGGCCGGCTACCGCTATCACATGGATGATTACAGTGGCGACGTGCCCTTCACCGACGCCACCACCGTTCCGGGCAAGCCGATCACCATCGTCCCCTACCAGCTCGACACCAACGACATGAAGATGTGGACCGACCCCAGCCTGACGCCGCGCGCCTGGCTGCACTATGCCATCGACAGCTTCGACCAGCTGTACCGGGAGGGCGAGGCCGGTTTCCCCAAGATGATGAGCCTGGGCCTGCACCTGCGCATCATCGGCCGGCCGGGGCGCATCTGGGCGTTCGAGGAATTCCTGAAGCATGTGACGGCAAGGCCCGATGTCTGGATCGCCACCCGCGGCGACATCGCGGCCTGCGCCTGATGCAAACTTGCCCATTTGATGCACGAGCGCTATTTCATGCATCAAAGGTGAGACATGCGGACCACACTGGCAATTGACGACGATGTGCTCGCGGCGGCACGCGAATTTGCCGAGGCGCGCGGCGAAAGCCTGGGCGCGGCGGCAACCGAACTCATCCGCCGCGGCCTGAACCCCGTGCTGGTGTTGGAGACTCGGAATGGCGTGCCCCTTCTGCCATCACGGTCGGGCAGGCGGCCTGTGACGCCGGAAGAGATCAACGACATGAAGAATGATCTCGATCTCGAATTTCCCTTTGCCATGGAGGTGCTTCGCAAAAGTGGCGGCTTTACTGGACGTTAACTTTTTGATCGCGCTGTTTGATACCGGACACATGTTTCATGATCCGGCCCACCAATGGCTGGGCCATCATGCGGTCAAAGGCTGGGCAACCTGCTCGGTCACCGAAATGGGGTTTGCCCGCATCATGGGAAATCCGAACACCGTCGGCGGCGCCGGGAATGTCGATCGCGCCAGACGCTTGCTGGCGCAATTTAAGGGCAGCCCAAATCACATGTTCTGGGGTGACGATGTCAGCTTTCTGGCATCAGCCGACGTCGATTTCAGCGGCGCCGCCAGTCGCCATGTGACCGACATCTATCTTCTGCTCATGGCCGTGCGGAATCGCGGCACATTGGTCACGTTCGACCGCCGCATCCCCGCGCATGTCGTCCCCGGCGGACGGGAGGCACTGGTCGTGGTCGCCGCCGATGCCTGAACTTCCCGAAGTCGAAACCGTCGTCCGTGGCCTTGCCCCGCACCTGCTCGGCCGGCGCCTCACCTCGGTCATCGCGCACCGCCCCGACCTGCGCTGGCCCCTGCCCGCCGATCTCGGCCAGCGGCTGACCGGCGCCACCGTCACCACGCTCTCCCGTCGCGCCAAATATGGCCTGATCGGCACCGACCGCGGCGACACCCTCATCTTCCACCTTGGCATGTCCGGCTCGATGCGCGTCAATCCCGCCGCCGACCCCCACAATCACATCATCTTCGCCACCGAGGGCGGCAGCATCGCCTTCCACGACCCGCGCCGCTTCGGCTCGCTGCACCTGGTGGCGACCGCCGACGCCCCGGCGCACCCGCTGCTCGCCGGGCTCGGGCCGGAGCCGCTGTCCGACGCCTTCACCGCCGACCATCTGATCGCCCGCGCCCGCGACCGCCAGACGCCGATGAAGGCCTTCCTGCTGGACCAGAAGACGGTCGCCGGCCTGGGCAACATCTATGTCGCCGAGGCGCTGTTCGCCGCCGGCATCGCGCCCGCGCGCCGCGCCGGCCATGTCGCGCCGACGCGCCTCGCCCGCCTGGTGCCCGCCATTCAGCAGGTGCTCGCCGCCGCCATCGATGCCGGCGGCTCCTCGCTGCGCGACCATGCCCGGGTGTCGGGCGAACTCGGCTATTTCCAGCACAGCTTCCGCGTCTATGGCCGGGAGGGCGAACCCTGCCCCGCCTGCGCCACCCCGATCCGGCGCGCCGTTCAGTCCGCGCGCTCCAGCTTCCACTGCCCGCGCTGCCAGCGCTGAACCCCCACCGCTGACGGCGCGGAACCGGTTGACTCGACGCGAACCCCCGTCTATCGCACCGCCTCCCGCAGCGGCCATGCCGGCTGCGCACTGACCTATGCACCGGAGCTGACTGACTTTTATGGCGAACACCCCGCAGGCTGAAAAGCGCATCCGCCGCAACGATCGCCGCGCCGCGATCAACAAGGCGCGCCTGTCGCGCATCCGCACCTTCGTCAAGAAAGCCGAGTCGGCGATCGAATCGGGTGTGAAGGCCGATGCGCTTGCCGCTCTCGCAGCCGCCACCCCGGAGCTGATGCGTGGCGTTAGCAAGGGTGTCGTGCACAAGAACACCGCCTCCCGCAAGATTTCGCGCCTGACCAAGCGCGCCGCGGCGCTGGCCTGACGTCACACAACCGTCATCGCAACGACATGAAAGGGCGGCTTCAGGCCGCCCTTTTTTTCGTCTTTCCATGGCGTTGCACGGCCCGGCGAAGCCATCGGCCCAGCGAATCGCCCGCCCCGAACGGCGATGGCATCCCATTGAAACATCGGGGTAAATTTGTCCTCAACTGAATCCGTACGACTTTTTCCTGTCAAACACTTTATTTGCCCCAAGCCAAAATTCCGGGCCTTGCCCCCCCGCCCCCCGATTGCTTATCACAGCCTCGTCGTCACGCAGGTGTCACGATTCGGCCCCGGACCCCATCCGGACAGCCGGACCGCCTGCCGTCGGCAGGGGTGACGTTTGGCGGCACTGGGGCCGCCGGCGACCGAAGCATGGAGAAGGCCTGACCGCGACCCCAATCGCGGAATGGATTGTTCTGTGTGAAAGGGCAGGGTGACCGGTCGCGTCGCGGCCGGAAAAAGGAGGGTCAGGTGAAGTCAGTGCGCAGGGTCAGTCATCGCCAACGCAATCCCCACAGTCCCCCTCTGCCCGCCCGCCCCTTGCGATCCGGTCACGCTCACCGCCACCGCGCCACGCATTTCGCCCGCTGATTTTCCCGCGGCCAAGGCCGCTCCCCGTTTTGCGTTGGATTCGCCGTGTCCCCTGCCGTCTCGCCCCATGTCGCCCCAGAGGTCACCCGTGCCTGGGCCACCATCCGCAGCCGCCTTGCCGCTGATGTCGGCGCGCGGACCTTCGACAGCTGGCTGCGCCCGCTGACCCTCGCCGGTGCCGAGGCCGGCACCGTCCGCCTCACCTTGCCGTCGCGCTTCATGGCGGACTGGGTACGGGGCCATTTCGCCGAGCGGCTGACCCGCGCCTGGACCGCCGCCTGCCCCGGCATCACCGCCGTGCGCATCGATGTCGCCAGCGGCGCCGCCGCCGAACCCGAACCCGATCCCGTGGCGGTCGCCCCGACGTCCGATCCCACGCTGGACCCGCGCTATCGCTTCGACAGCTTCGTCGTCGGCAAGTCCAACGAGCTTGCCTTCAACGCCGCGCAAACCATGGCCGGCGGCGGTGCCACCGGTTTCAACCCCCTGTTCCTGCACGGGCCCACCGGACTGGGCAAAACCCACCTGATGCACGCCATCGGTCACGCCACCCGCGCCGCCACGCCCCATGCCCGCATCGCCTACATGTCGGCGGAAAAGTTCATGGTCGAGTTTCTCTCCGCCATGCGCGCCCGCGACACCTTCAGCTTCAAGGCACGGCTGCGCGGTTGCGACCTCCTCATGATCGACGATGTCCAGTTCATCGCCGGCAAGGAATCGACGCAGGAAGAATTCTTCCACACCATGAACGAGATCATCAGCGCGGGAAAACGCCTGGTGATCAGCGCCGACCGCAGCCCGCAGAACCTCGAAGGCATCGAATCGCGCATCCTCAGCCGCCTGTCCTGGGGCCTGGTCGCGGACATCAACCCCGCCGATTACGAGCTGCGTTTCAACATCCTCACCACCAAGCTTGCCGCGCAGCCCGCCGCCACCGTGCCGGCCGAGGTGATCGATTTCCTCGCCAAGAAGATCGTCGCCAACGTCCGCGAACTCGAAGGCGCGCTGAATCGGGTCATCGCCTATGGCACGCTGGTCAACCGCCCCATCAGCCTCGACTTCACCCGAGAGGTCCTCGCCGACCTGCTGAAGGCGCACAGCCGCAAGCTCACCATCGACGAGATCCAGCGCCGCGTCGCCGACCATTACGCCCTGAAGCTCAACGACCTGCTGTCACCGCGCCGCGCCCGGGAGGTCGCCCGCCCGCGCCAGGTCGCCATGTTCCTCGCCAAGGAAATGACCCAGCGCTCGCTTCCCGAAATCGGCCGGCGCTTCGGCGGCCGCGACCACACCACCGTCATGCACGCCGTCAAGCGCATCAAGGAATTGCGCCTGACCGACCAGGACCTCGACCGGGATGTCTCGCTGCTGCAACGAAAGTTGGATGGTTGATCCTTGCCCGTAAGGCAGTTCTCCCTTACCTTGTCCCCATGTCTACCCTCACCATCACGTCCAAGGGTCAGATCACCCTCAAAAAGGATCTGCTGCGCCAGCTTGGCGTTACGCCGGGCATGAAGGTGGAGGTCACGCCCACCGGCCCCGGCCGCCTGGAAATCCGCGCCCAGCCGGAACGCAAGGGCAGCTTCCGCGACCTCTACGGCATTCTCTACGATCCCAACCGTCCCGCCATGACGCTGGAGGAGATGGACGAGATCATCCGCAAGGGCTGGGCCGGCGAGCTTTGAGGGTCATCGTCGACACCAATATCATGGCCCGCATCATCCTCGCTGATGATCCGGTGCAAACGCCCATCGCCCAGCGCGCCCTTGCGGAGGTGACGACGCTCGTCCTCCCCGTCGCCATGCTGTGCGAACTCGCCTGGCTGCTCCGCCAAGGCTATCGGGAACCCGCTGGTGTCGTCGCCGACACCCTGCGTCGCTTCGCCAACGCAGAAGGGGTGGTGGTAGACCGCGCCGCGCTGGATGCCGGCCTTGCCTTCCTCGATGCCGGCGGCGATTTTGCCGACGGTGTCATCCTGCACCAGGGCCAGGCGCTCGGCGGCGAACGCCTCCTCACCTTCGATGTCCGCGCCGCGAAAATCGCCGGCGTCCCCGCACTTTCGCCGTATTGACCCCGCGCTTCCGCCCCCCGCCAAAATCTGCTATCCACTCCTCCCAGGGGGTCGCCTCGGTTCGGGAGAAACCGCGATGGACGTGACCGCAGACAGCATCCAGCCCGCCGATGTCCGGGCCATCGGCACCGCTGACCTGAACGCCGCGCTGGCCGAAGGGTGGGCCGATTTCCGCGCCAAACGCGGCGACCTGCTGCTGCTTCCCCTCATCTACCCCGCGATGGGGCTGATCGCGGCCACTTTCGCCTTCAACCGCGACCTGTTCCCGCTGCTCTTCCCGCTGGTCGGCGGCTTCGCGCTGGTCGGCCCGGTGGCCGCTGCCGGCTTCTATGAAATGGCCAAGCGCCGCGAAGCCGGCGAGGATCCCAGCTGGTGGCACTTCCTGGACCCGCTGAACGGCCCCCGCCGCTGGCCGCTGCTGGCGCTGACGGCCGGCTTTGGCTTCCTGTTCATCATGTGGATGATCTGCGCGCAGCTGATCTATGAATACACGCTGGGTCCGCTCAACTCGGTCACGCCCGCCGCGCTGTTCGCCAACCTCTTCACCACGCCCGAAGGCTGGAGCATGGTGATCGTCGGCAACATCGTCGGCGCCGGCTTCGCCCTCATCGCCCTCGGCCTGTCCTTCGCCTTCCCCTATGTGGTGGACAAGGCGGCCGATCCCTTGAGCGCCGCCTTCACCTCGCTCCGCGTCTTTCAGCGCAACCCCATGACGACGCTGCGCTGGGGCATCACCGTCGGCCTCATCCTCTTCGCCGCCGCGATCCCCCTCCTTATTGGCCTGATGGTGGCGCTGCCCGTCCTCGGCTACGCCACCTGGCACCTCTACACCCGGGCGGTGGTGCGATAGGCTTTAGCGCAGCGGCGCAGCTTGACGAGCCACCGGCGCAGCCTATTGTCCCCCATCGCGCGCGATGGGGGACATGCGGTGCCTATTCCGAAAAGCAGGTTCGCTTCCACAATCGCCGTCTTGCTGTTTCTGGCCACACCGGCAACGGCGCAACCCGCATCACCCGCCGCGCCGCCCGCCGCACCGGCTGCCGCCAGCATTGTCGAGAATGCGGATGTGGCCGCCGCGCAACGCCTGTTCACCGCCTGGATCGAGGCGCAGATCGCCATGCGCGGCCTGCCGGGCATCGCGGTGGGCGTCGTCCATGACCAGCAGCTGGTCTGGTCGCGGGGCTTCGGCTTTGCCGATGTCGAGAAGCGCGTGCCCATGACCCCCCAGACGCGCTTTCGCATCGCGTCCAACTCCAAGATGTTCGCCGCCATCGCCATCATGCAACTGCGCGAGGCGGGCAGGCTCAGGCTCGATGATCCGGTGGCAAAACATCTCCCCTGGTTCAAGGTGACGCCCGCCGGCCCCGATGACGGCCCGATCACCATCGAACAGCTGCTCTCGCACAGCGCCGGCCTGCCGCGGGAGGCGAGCGACCATTGGTCGAGCTTTGATTTTCCCACCGGCGCCCAGCTGCAGGCGCTGATGGCCGACCGTGCCGCCACCTTCCCGCCACAGACGCGCTGGAAATATTCCAACCTCGCTTACGGTGTCGCCGGCCTGCTCGTGGAACGCATCAGCGGCCAGCGCTGGGCCGATTATGTGCAGGCGCACATCTTCGATCCGCTCGGCATGGCCGGCACCAGCGTCGACCGGCGTGATCCGCTGCTGGCGACGCCCTATGCCTCGCGGCGCCCTGATGGTTCGCGCCGGCTGCTGCCCTTCGTCGATTCGAAAGGCATGGCATCCGCCACCGGCGTCACGTCCGATGTCGAGGATCTGGCGAAATTCATCTCTGCCCAGTTCCGGCGCGGGGCGGGGGAAGGCGCCAACATCCTGTCGGCGGGGTCGTGGCGGGAAATGCTGCGGGTGCGGTCGGTCGACGAAGACTGGCAGTCCGGAACGGGGTTGGGCTTTGCCCATAGCCGGTACAAGGATCGCACCTATGTCGGCCATGGCGGCGGCTATCCGGGCAACACCACCATGACGCTCGCGCAGCTTGACGACAAGGTCGGGGTGATCGTCCTCACCAATACCAATGATTCGAACGCCGGCGACATTGCCCGCCAGTTGATGGCGACGGTGGGCAATGCCGTCGCCAACGCCGGCAAACCCGCCACCAACACGCCATGGGACCCGGCCTGGGCGCGCTTCGCCGGCCGCTACCGCGGCAGCAGCGATGGGATCGATCAGGTGGTGCTGCTCAACCGGCAACTGGTGCTGTTGCCCGGCACGGCGCTCGCGGCCGAAACCAAGGTTGTGCTGGAACCTCTCGGCGAAGGCCGCTTCCGCTTGACGGCGCCCACCGGCGGCGCCGCGATCGGTGAGATCGTGCGCTTCGACGAAACGCCGGGCCGGCCGATGCGCCTCTACCGGGGCGACAGCTGGGCAACCCGCACCGACGATTTCTGACGCCGGGCTCGACAGCGGGCACGCGCACGCCCGATGCGTCGACGGCTGCGACACAGGGCGCCAATCGCATCGGGCACGGCCGCTTGCCGAAGGGCGTTTGCCGCCCTCAGAACCGGATGCCGGCGCCCACGATCGGCCCGTGCATGCTCATGTCCGCTGCCAGGCCGCTGTCACGGCGGACATTCGCACTCAGGTACCGATACCCCGCCAGCAACGACACATTGCGACCCGCGGCAACCCCGAACGCCAGCAGCGAATCGGAACTGAAACGCGATCCGCCGGCACCGAACATGGCATGCGCGTTCAGGGTAAGCCGCGGCGCCAGATGGACCACCGCCTTGGCGCCGGCCATGGCGTCGACCCAATGCAGCGTCTCCGCGCGACCATAGGTCGGCGGAATGCCGGGCGGCAGCGGCAGCCCGGCCGGCAGGGACGCATCGATCCGTGTTCGATAGGACCAGAAGCGTGGCCCCGCCACGATGTCCAGGCTGCCGGTCCCATCGTCCACGGCGCGATATTGCACCGCGGCCAACCCGGTGAATGTCCGAAGGCCGATGGCGGCGGTCAGCGGCAGTCCGCCAAGCTGCGGCACGCCGACCGTCGCCTCATCCGACAGTTTCGCATACAGCCCGTCTAGGAGGAAACCCCAGCGCCCCCGCCGGCCCTCCAACGCCACCATGGCGCCGACATCCAGCTTGCGGAAAATCTCGCCGAAGCTGGTGCTGGCCTTCACCTCGACGGGGAAGCCGGGGTGGCTGACCGTCGCGTCGCTGCCCGACAACCACAGATAGGGAACCAGATTGAACGTCCAGCCCCCATCGGATGCCGATCCGTCTTCGGCCGCCGCGGGCGCGGCCAGGACCAGCGCGGCGATCATGGCCGGCAACCTCACCATCGGTCCCATCCTTTCCAAAACCCATCTTCACAGCCTATCAGATACCCGGGGTTGGTAAAGCATCGCCAACCACAGCACCCCGCCGCTGGACGCCACCCCCGCACCCCATTAGGAACACTCCCCTTCACAAAGGAGTCTTTCCCGTGTCCGACCTGATCGCCCTGACGTTGCCCGATGGTTCCGTGCGCCAGGTGGCGCGCGGCACCACCGGCGGCGACATCGCGCGCTCGATCGGGCCCGGCTTGGCCAAGGCCGCGCTCGCTGCCCGCGTCAACGGGGCCCTCGTCGACCTCGAACGCCCCCTCCAGGCGGACGCCACGCTCGCGCTGGTCACGGCGAAAGACGAAGCCGACGCCCTCGAGCTTGTGCGCCACGATTTCGCCCACCTCCTCGCCGAAGCCGTGCAACGCCTGGTGCCCGGCACGCAGATCACCTTCGGTCCCGCCACCGACGACGGCTTCTATTACGATGTTGCCCCGCCCCCATCGCACGGGCCGTTCACAGAGGCCGACCTGCCCGCGATCGAGGCGGAAATGCGCCGCATCATCGCCGCCGACAAGCCGCTTCGGCGGGAGGAATGGCCGCGCCGGCAACTGATCAGCCGCTGGCAGCAGCAGGGCGAGCGCTTCAAGGCCGAATGGGCCGCCGAACTCCCCGCCGACAATGCCGAGGATACGCTGACGGTCTATTGGTCCGGGGATGACTGGCTGGACATGTGCCGCGGCCCCCACCTTGCCTCCACGGGCAAGCTCGACCCGCAGGCCTTCAAGCTCACGCGCGTGTCCGGCGCCTATTGGCGCGGCGACCAGAACAATGCCCAGCTCAGCCGCATCACCGGCACCGCCTGGTTGAACAAAAAACAGCTCGACGCGCATCTGCTCCGCCTCGAAGAAGCGGCCAAACGCGACCACCGCAAACTCGGCCAGGAGATGGACCTCTTCCACCTCCAGCAAGAGGCGCATGGGTCGGTCTTCTGGCACCCCAACGGCTTCACCATCTGGCGCGCGCTCGAATCCTACATGCGCCGCGCCATCGACGCCGCCGGCTATCAGGAGGTGAAAACCCCCCAGCTGATGGACGTGCGCCAGTGGGAGGCCTCCGGCCACTGGGGCAAATATGCCGAGAATATGTTCGCCGTGCCGGACGTGGTGCCCGATGGCGAGAGCGGCACCCCCGCGGTCGCGCCCGACGCCGGCTGGATGGCCTTGAAACCCATGAACTGCCCGGCGCACATCCTGATCTTCCGCCAGGGCATCAAATCCTACCGCGACCTGCCGCTGCGCCTCTACGAACATGGCTGCTGCCACCGCAACGAGCCGCACGGCGCCCTCCACGGCCTGATGCGCGTCCGCCAGTTCACCCAGGATGACGCGCACATCTTCTGCCGCGAGGACCAGATCGTCGCCGAAGTGCAGGCCTTCTGCGCGCTCGCCGACCGCATCTACAAGGATTTCGGCTTCACCTATTCGATCAAGCTCGCGCTGCGCCCCGAAAAACGCTTCGGCAGCGACGCGGACTGGGACAAGGCCGAGCATGAGCTGCGCGACGCCGTCGTCCGCGCCGGCCTCGCCACGGCGGATTATGGCTGGGAGGAACTCCCCGGCGAAGGCGCCTTCTACGCCCCGAAACTGGAATGGCACCTGACGGACGCCATCGGCCGCACCTGGCAGGTCGGCACCATCCAGTCCGACCGCGTGCTGCCCGACCGGCTCGATGCCAGCTATGTGGGGGAGGACGGCGCCCGCCATCGCCCGGTCATGCTGCACCGCGCCATCTTCGGCAGCTATGAACGCTTCATCGGCATCCTGATCGAACATTACGCCGGCCGCTTCCCGCTCTGGCTCGCGCCCACGCAGGCGGTGGTGGCCACCATCGTCAGCGACGCCGACGATTACGCCCAGGCGGTGGTCGCCCAGCTGAAAAGCGCGGGCCTCCGGGCCGACGCCGACCTGCGCAACGAAAAGATCAACTACAAGGTGCGCGAACACAGCCTGGCGAAAGTCCCGGCGCTGCTGGTCGTCGGCAACCGGGAGGCGGCGGAAGGCAAGGTCGCCATCCGCCGCCTGGGCAGCGAAGGCCAGACCATCCTGCCGCTCGCCGAGGCCATCGCCGCCCTGAAAACCGAGGCCACCCCGCCCGACCTGCGCCCCTCCCATCCCCTTTAGGGGAGGGGCAGGGAGTGAGGCCGTCCGTCATGCACCACCTCGTCGTCCTTGCCTTCCTCTTCACCGCCATCCCCGCTCACGCCGGCGGTGGCGCGCATCTGGTGGACGATGCCGGCACCGTCACCCCGGGCGAATGCGAGGTCGAGCTTTACGGCGGGGCGGCCGCCCACGCCGGTCGCCTCGTCCTGTCCCCCACCTGCGCCTTCACCGCGCTCCCGAACCTCGAGTTCGGCCTGGTCCTGGCGCGGGACTGGCCCGGCGGCAGCCCCATCCCCGGCGTCGCCGCAAAGGCCGCGCTCGGCCACCTCGGCCCAATCGAAACCGCGTTCGAACTCAACCTGGGCTATGATCCCGAAGGACAGACGCTCGACAGCATCGCCACCAACCTGCCGCTCACCCTGCCGCTCGGCCGGCGCCTCACCCTGCACGCCAACCTCGGCCTCGATTTCGAACCCGGCGCCGCCCCGATTCCCACCTGGGGCACAGCCCTCATCCTCGCGCTCGGCAACCGCTTCGAGGCCGTCGCCGAAATCGCCGGGCGCCAAGGCTTCCGCACCCGCACCCAGGCCGGCGTCCGCGCCCATGTCGGGCGCGTCAGTCTCGACCTGCTCTACAGCCGCAATCTGGACAACAACCGCAGCCACTGGCTGACGCTTGGGGCCACCTGGGCCTTCAACCGATAGCCGGGCGATCCCAGCATCGCGAGCCGCGGCCTCCCGCGCGGCCTTCGTTAACTCTTTACATGGTGCCGCCGTTGGCATAACCTGAGTGCATGACCTGCCCCCAGAGGCAGGCGCCGGGCCGCCTTCAGTCTGCGTAAAGGGGCCCCGTCATGATCCGTTTCCTCACCCTGGTCTGCGCCATCGCCGCCAGCATCGCCACGCCGCTGTCGGCGCAACCGCGCCCCGGTCTGCTGGTTACCGATCAGGCCGCCCTGTCGCCGGCCACCCGCACCCAACTGCAGCGCAAGCTTGCCGTTAGCCGCGTCGATCTCGTCCGCATCAACACCGCCACGCTGGCCAACGCTGCGCCGCGTTCGGTGGTGGATCTGGCGCTCACGCCGCAGCTGCGCTTCGCCGGCGTCACCCGCGAAGTCCGGGCGCTGGACGGCGGCCGCCGCCTGTGGCGCGGCGCGCTCCTCGCCGCGGACGCCAACCTGGCGGGCGAAATGGCCAGCCCCACCCTGCCGCAAGGCGATGCCACCCTCGTCGTCAGCGGGTCCAGCGTTACCGGCACCATCGTCGCGCCCAACGGCGACCGCTTCCGCGTCCGCCCCGTCGGCGACGGCCGTAACGCCGTGATCCGCCTCGACTATGCCAAGCTGCCGCCGGAGCATGAGGCGGACAGCGACCGAAAGCGCGCCTCGCCCCTGAAAACCGGCCCCCAGGCCGACCGTCAGGGCGATACCCAATCGGACACCGCCGGCGACGCCGCCCCGGTGATCGACGTGATGGTCGCCTGGACCAGCGCCGCCGCGACCGCCGCCGGGGACATTGCCTCGGTCGTCGATCTCGCCGTCCAGGAAACCAACGACAGTTTCGCCAACAGCGCCGTCACGCCCCGCATCCGCCTTGCCGGCACCATGGCCTCGACCTTCAGCGAAAGCGGCAAATCCTACGCCACCATCAACGATGAAAGCGTTACCAACGCCGGCCTGATCGCCCGCCGCGACGAACTCGGCGCCGATGTCGTCGTCCTGCTGGTCGACAAAAGCTCCGCCTGCGGCCGCGCCGCCGACATCGGTGCCGCCGCGGATCGCGCCTTCGTCGCCGTGCATTGGGACTGCGCCACCGGCAACTACAGCTTCGGCCACGAGATCGGCCACATCGCCGGCGCCCGCCACGACCGCGACCAGGATGACAGCACCGCCCCCTTCGCCTTCGGCCACGGCTTCCTGAAGAAGAAACCCACCGGCGGCTGGCGCACCATCATGGGCTATCGCTGCGAGGACGGCAGCTGCCCCACCCGCATCCAATATTGGTCGAACCCCGGCGTGAACTATCTGGGCGAGGCGACCGGCACCGCCGCCAACGAGAACAACGCCCGCGTCTGGAACGAGCGCGGCGCCACCCTTGCCGGCTTCCGCAGCGCTCCTGCCGCCGTCCCCTATTCGGGCACCCTCTACCAGCTGCACAGCAGCGGCCGCATCTGGCAGTCGCTCGGCACCAGCTGCGCCGGCAACAGCTGCCCCGGCTGGCGGATGCTGGACAACAACCCCGCCACCCGCGCCATCAGCGCCAGCACCAGCAACCTGTTCCAGCTGCACAGCAACGGCCGCATCTGGCGCTGGCTCGGCGCGGCATGCAGCGGCAACAGCTGCCCCAGCTGGCAGATGATCGACAACAACCCCGCCACCCGCACCATCGTCGCCGCCGGTTTCAGCCTCTACCAGCTGCACAATGGCGGCCGCATCTGGCGCTGGCAGGGCACGCCCTGCGCCGGAAACAGCTGCCCCGGCTGGACCATGCTGGACAACAACCCCGCCACCGTCGCCATCGCCGCCTCGGGCACCAACCTCTACCAGCTCCACAACAATGGCCGCATCTGGCGTTTCACCGGCACCGCCTGCAGCGGCAACAGCTGCCCCGGCTGGCAGATGATCGACAACAACCCGGCGACCACCGCCATCGTCGCCAACGGCGGGCAGCTCTGGCAGCTTCACAACAGCGGCCGCATCTGGCGCTTCACCGGCACCGCCTGCAGCGGCAACAGCTGCCCCGGCTGGCAGATGATCGACAACAACCCGGCCACCCGATCGCTGATGGCCAGCGGCGGCAACCTGTTCCAGCGGCACAGCACCGGCCGCATCTGGCGCTGGCAGGGGAGCCCTTGCAGCGGCAACAGCTGCCCCAGCTGGGTCATGCTGGACAACAACCCCGCCACCGCCGCCATCGCCGGCGACGGCTCGGCGCTGTTCCAGCGTCACGGCAACGGCCGGCTTTGGGTCTCGACCGGCGTCCCCTGCACCGGCAACAGCTGCCCGGGGTGGCGCATGATCGACAACAACCCGGCGACCGTGGCGATCAGCGCGCCGGCCCCCTGAAGGCCGTCCCGCCGACCATCCCGACAGGCATCAGAGCCCGCGGATCCCGAACTTCACCGTCTGTTCCAACCCGGCGCACCCCGTGCCACCATCCGGCCGGAACACCGGGTCATAGCGCATGCGGCCAACCACTCTCTCGCTCGCCGGCCCGAACACCAGCGGTGGCGAGGCCATCACCGTGCGCGTCCCCGTCACCCGGCCCTCGGCGTCGACGTCGTGCGCCACCCGCACCACGCCCTCGAACCCCCATTGCTGCGCCTCGTGCGGGAAATCGCTCGCATTGCCACCGGCCCGCCGCACCGCCGGTCGAAGGTCGATCAGCGCGCACTGGTCCGCCGACAGCCCGGTCGCTGAAAACAGCGCCTTCGCTTCCTCCAGCCGGTTGGTCGCGGCCGCCACATTCGCCTTCTGCAGCAATGCCAGCTGCCGCATCGGATCATCCGCGGGCACGGCGCTGTCGGGCATCGCCACGATGCGGACAAAGCTCGCCCCGGCGGCCACCTCGTCGCCCGCCGCCGCCTGCGTCGCCCCCAGCAGCAGCAGCGCATAGGCGCCGCCGCGGTTGTTCAACCGCCCCTCGCCTGCCAGCGTCGCGACCAGTGCCTCCAGTTGCGCCACCCGCTCCCGCGCGCCGAAGCGCCACTGCATCCGGGTGAGCTTGGTGACGGCCTGGCGCATATTCACCGCCTGCGCCCGCAGGAAGACGGCCAGCGCCTCCGGCGCGCCCTGCGCCAGCGCCAGGTCGCGCGCCCGCTCATAGGCGTCCGCCTGCGTCCGCACCGTCGCCGCGCGGTTCTCGCCCAGCGCCAGCAGCACCGGCAGCGTCGCCAGCCCGCCGCCGGCCGCCTCCCGCTTCGCCAGCTCGGCCTGCAACAATGGCAGGGTCACGGCCTCCGCACCCTCGAACCGCACGGGCGGCACGCCCTTCGCCGCCAGCCACGCCGCCAGGTCGGCGGCGAACAGCCCCGGCCCCGGTCCCGGCGCCCGCCCGGTGACGCAGCGCACCTCCAGCCGCACCGCGCTTCGCCACCAGGGCGGCATCTTCGCCGCCGTCTCCGGCTGCCAGCTCCAGTCGCGCGCCGCCCGGGCAAAGGCGACCGCCGGCTGCCCCTTGCGGCTGGCATAGACCGTGTCGACGCCGATCACGCGTCCATCCCCGCCGATCGCCAGCTCGATGATCGCCATGTCATCGGGCTCCAGCGCTCCCGGCAGGCAATTGGGCAGCGGCGTATCGGCGCCGGTATCGAACCCTTTCTCCGCCAGGCTGCCGGCCCCGGTATAGGCCAGATAGCGGCGCGCCCCCGTCTGGTCGCCCATCAGATAAGCGGCAATCGCCAGATCGCCCCGGATGCGGACGTCGGGAATCGACACCTGGCTGCGGCTCAAACCCCCGGCGGCCTTCAACGCCCGTTCGAACCAGTCCCGGGCCTCCTTCGGCTTGCCGTCGTTCAGCTCGATCCGCCCGCGCAACGCCAGGATCTGCGCCATCGTCTCCGGCTTGTCGCGATACAGCGCCTCCAGCGCCGCCATCCCCGCGTCCATCGTCGCCCGCGCGAAGGCCGGGTCGCTCAACGCGGTGCTGCGCACCAGCCCCAGCCGCACCGGCGGCGGCAGATCCGCCCCCGCCTGCCGCGCCGCCTCGGCATAGGCCGCGCGGGCGGCGTCGGGCTCCACCAGCTGCTCGCGCGCGCCGCCCAGGTCGACCAGCGCCAGCAGCCGCTCGTCGCCGGTCAGGCCCGGCAGCGCCGCCTCGATCAACGGCGCCGCCGCCTGCGGATTGCCGGCCTTCACCGCGGCACTGCCGGCCCGCGCCCGCACCACCGATGCCGAGGCACCGCGCAGCTGCGGCAGGATCGCGGTGAAGCCGTCATAGGCCTCCTGCCAGCGACCGGCATCGAACGCCGCCTGCGCCGCGGCATAGCGCGCCTGCAATCCGCCCTGTGCCGCCACCGGTGTTGCGGCCGGCATCACGAGCAGCGCCGCCGCCGCCAGACCCGCCCATCGCCGCATCACGCCACCTCCCGCCACTGACGCTGCCGACATAGCAACGCTGGCGCCGCCCGCCAACCGCCGCTACCCTGCATGGCATGTTCATTCCGCTCACGCCCACCGTCGCCGTCGCCGGCCAGATCGCGCCCGACGATGTCGCCGCCGCCGCCGCCAGGGGAATCACCCGGATCATCAACAACCGCCCGGACGGCGAACAGCCCGGCCAGCCGAGCGGCGCCGCCATCGCCGCCGCGGCCGCCGCCGCCGGCCTCGGCTACACCGCCATCCCCGTCGACCACAGCGGCTTCAGCCGCGAGCAGGTCGATGCCATGATCGCCGCCCTCGCGTCCGGCGAACCCACGCTCGCCTTCTGCCGCTCCGGCACCCGCTCCACGCTGCTCTGGGCGCTCGCCCGCGCTGCCCAGGGCGATGACCCCGCTGCGCTCGCCGAAACCGCCGCCGCCGCCGGCTATGACCTGCGGCCGATCATGCCGCTGCTGCACCAGCTGCAACCGCGATGATCGATCCCGCCACCCCCGCCCGAAGGGCGCAGGGCCGATCGGCCGCCGGCGGCAGTCCGCCGCCTTCTCCGGCGCAGCCGGCCAACAAAAAACTGCAAAACATCCTTGTTTTGCAGGGCGGCGGCGCGCTCGGCGCCTATCAGCTCGGCGTGTGCGAGGTGCTCGGCACCGCCGGCTTCGCCCCGGACTGGATCGCCGGCGTCTCGATCGGCGCCATCAACGGCGCCATCATCGCCGGCAACCCGCCCGAAACCTGCCTCACCGCGCTCCGCCGTTTCTGGGACGGCGTCGGCCGCACGCTCCCCGCCCCCTGGTGGCGGCCGGACGGCGCCTTCGCCAACTGGTTCAGCGAAGGCGCCGCCACCTTCGTCGCCGCCGCCGGCGTGCCCGGCTTCTTCACCCCCCGATTCCCGCCGCCGCCGCTCCGCCCCGACGGCACCGAGGCCGCGCTCAGCTGGTATGACACCGCGCCGCTGCGCGACACGCTCGACGGCCTGATCGACTGGGACCGGCTGAACGACGGCCCGGTGCGGCTCAGCGTCGGCGCGGTGAACGTCACCACCGGCAACGCCCGCTTTTTCGACACGCGCGGCGCCGCTCCCACCCGCCTGACCGCCGACCATATCCTCGCCTCCGGCGCGCTGCCCCCCGGCTTCCCGCCGGTGATGGTGGAAGGCGAAGCCTGGTGGGACGGCGGCCTCGTCTCCAACACCCCGCTGCAGCACGTCCTCGATTGCCCGATGCGCGGCGACATGCGCATCTTCCAGGTCGACGTCTTCCCCGCGCGCGGCCCGATGCCGCGCAACCTGGCGGAGGCCGCGGCGCGCGTGCAGGACATCCGCTACAGCAGCCGCACGCGGCTGGCGACCGACAGCAACGCCAACCTGACGCCGGCGAAGGCCGCCATCCGCCGGCTGCTCGCCGCCTATCCGGACACCGACATCCCCGAACGCGCGCTGCTCGCCGATTTCGCCGCCGAACCGGCGATCGAGATCGCCCTGATCATCTACCGCGCCAAGGCCTGGAACGGCGACCAGCGCGGCTACGACTTCAGCCAGCCCGCGCTCACCGCCCACCGCACCGCCGGCCACGCCGACGCCACCGCCACGCTCGCAGCCCGGAACTGGCACGCCCCTCCGGCGACCCCGGGCATCCAAAGTTTCGACGCGGGCGCTACGCCGCGCGCCGCACCGCCGGCAGCCGGAACCGCCCGTCGCGCATCTCCGGCCCGGGCAGATAGGCGCGGAAGATCAGGTTGAACGCCCCCGCCGGCGCCGGCAGCCAGTTGGTCGCATCGGCCGGCCGCGCGTGCGACAGGGTCAGCGTCAGGCTGCCGTCGGCATTGCGCCGCAACCCCGGCGTCCGGTCGCCCACGGCGTAGCGTTTCAGCGGGTTCGCCCCATAGAACAGCCGCCCGTCCGGCAGCCGCTCATACATCGACAGCGACCAGAAGGCCCGCGCCGGCACCTTCGCCGGAATGGTCAGCGTATAGCGCGCCGCGCCGGTCAGCGCCGCGCCGCCCGCGTCCTGCGCCGCCCGCCAATAGATCGCCTCGTCCGCCGGCAAGGCCCCCAGCCCCCCCAGCGCCACCGCCGCCCGCACCTCGGGGCTCGCCGCCGCCGTCCCGATCCCCGGCGGCGTCAGGCTCCAGCCATCGGCCCGCGCGGCCCCCTCGCTGATCCCCGCCTGCAACCGCGCTGTAATGCGCGGCAGTATCAGCGCCCAAAGGGCATGCTGCCAGGCCGGCCTGTCCGCCCAGCGGACGAATGCCGTCGGCCGCCCTTCGCCCGCCCATGCCGCCGCCACCGTATCGATCAAGAGCGCGGGCGTCGGCTCAACAGGTAGCTCGGTCAAAGGCGGCAGTGCCGGCTGAGACATCAAAGGCGCCACTTTAAACCCCCGCAACGCCGCGCGTGCCGCCGCGAGATCGCTCTCGCCATCGACCAGCACACGGATCAGCAGCCATCCCTGCGCTGAACTGAGATAGCGCACCTTTACGCTTGGTTTCTGCTGCACGACGAAGGGCACCGACATCAGAACGAATTCGTCGCCCATCCCACCGTCCCGCGTGCCCGTCAAAATATCGTTGTTGGTCTCCAGGTCCATCACCGCGAGCGAATGATAGCGCCCCGGCAGTGGCGGCATCGTCACCCTGACTGGACCTTTAGTCAGATCAAGAAAGGCAAACGCATACAGTGTATCATTGTTCGGCGTCGTCACCTCCCGGTTCGCCGGTCCCGCCAGCGTGTCGCGCGGCACCAGCAGGTTCAGGCCCTGATATCCCGCCGCCGATATCCGCCGCAGCGCCTCGTTCCGCGTCCGCACCAGCTGATAGGTCGGATACATCACCAGCGCTTCGTCGACGATTTCGCGCGCCTGCCAAACCCCCACCCCGCCAACGCCGGCCAGCAGCAGCGCCGCGGCCCCCGCACCCCAGACCCATCCACGCACCATCCGGCCCTCGCTTTCGTCCATCACGCTGCCAGCTTCCCGATGCCGCGCAACTGGCCTTCCCCGATTCAACAGGTGCAACGCGATGAACCGGCTTTAGGGTGCGCCGGAAAGGAGCCCTGCCATGGAAGCCTATATCGTCGCCGCCACCCGCACCGCCGGAGGTCGCAAGGGCGGCCGCCTGCGCGATTGGCACCCGGCAGACCTCGCCGCCGCCGTGCTCGATGAGCTGGTCGCCCGCGCCGGCGCCGACCCGGCCCAGGTGGAGGATGTCATCATGGGCTGCGTCAGCCAGTTCGGCCAGCAGGCGGTCAACATCGCCCGCAACGCCGTCATGGCCTCCTCGCTCCCCGAATCCGTCCCCGGCACCAGCGTCGACCGGCAGTGCGGCAGCAGCCAGCAGGCGCTGCATTTCGCCGCCCAGGCGGTGATGAGCGGCAGCATGGACATGGTGATCGCCGCCGGCGTCGAATCGATGACCCGCGTGCCGATGGGCATCGGCGGCAAGCTGGCGCACGATGCCGGCCTCGGCATGTACGTCTCCCCCAACATGAAACGCCGCTACCCCAACGTCCAGTTCAGCCAGTTTACCGGCGCCGAGATGATCGCCGCCAAATATGATCTCTCCAAGGACGCGATGGACGAGTTCGGCTTCCACAGTCAGGCCAAGGGCGCCGCCGCCGCCAGGTCCGGCGCCTTCGACAAGGAAATCCTCCCCCTGAAAACCACCACCCTCGAAGGCGTCGAGGAGCTGCACACGGTCGACGAAGGCATCCGCTTCGAAGCCACCTTGGAAGCGACCAAAGCCGTCAAGCTGCTCGCTCCCGAAGGCCGCCTCACCGCCGCAACATCGTCCCAGATCTGCGACGGCGCCTCGGGCGTCCTGGTCGTCAACGAACGCGGGCTGAAGGCGCTGAACGTCGCCCCGCTCGCCCGCGTCCATCACATGACCGTCATCGGCGAGGATCCGGTCATCATGCTCGAGGCCCCGTTCAACGCCACCAAGAAAGCGCTCGCCAAGGCCGGCATGACCATCGACGACATCGACCTGTTCGAGGTGAACGAGGCCTTCGCCTCCGTGCCGATGGGATGGCTGCAATCGACCGGCGCCGACCCCGCCAAACTCAACGTCAACGGCGGCGCCATCGCGCTCGGCCATCCGCTCGGCGCCTCGGGCACGAAACTCATGACCACCCTCGTCCATGCGCTCCAGGCCCGTGGGCTGCGCTGGGGCCTGCAAACCATGTGCGAAGGCGGCGGCCTCGCCAACGTCACCATCGTGGAAGCGCTGTGATGGCCTTCACCCAGATCGACCTCGCCGTCGCCGACGGCATCGCCACGCTCACCCTCAACCGCCCGGACAGGCTGAACGCCTTCACCGGCACTATGATGCACGAAATGATCGCGGCGTTCGACCAGACCGACGCCGACGATTCCGTCCGCGCCGTCATCGTCACCGGCGCCGGCCGCGCCTTCTGCGCCGGCGCCGACCTTTCCGAAGGCGCCAAAACCTTCGACTATGAAAACCGCACCGACGCCAACTCCACGCGCCTCCCCTCCCCTTCAGGGGAGGGGTCGGGGGTGGGGCCGGGGGTGGGGGAATCTGGCACGCGCAGCACCCCCACCCGCCCCGACGGCACCACCGATTACAGCCACCCCGCCGTCCGCGATGGCGGCGGCCGCCTCACGCTGCGCATCTTCGAATCGCTGAAACCCGTCATCGGCGCCATCAACGGCGCCGCGGTCGGCGTCGGCGCCACCATGCAGCTGCCCATGGACATCCGCATCGCCAGCACCGCCGCCCGTTTCGGCTTCGTCTTCGCCCGCCGCGGCATCGTGCCGGAGGCCGCGAGCAGCTGGTTCCTCCCCCGCCTCGTCGGCATCGCCCAGGCGATGGAATGGTGCGCCACCGGCCGCCTGTTCGATGCCGCCGAGGCGCACGCCGGCGGCCTCGTCAGCCGCGTCGTCGAACCCGATGCGCTGCTCGCCACCGCCACCGCACTTGCCCGTGAAATCGCCGACAACACCGCGCCGGTTTCCGTCACCCTCACCCGCCAGATGCTCTGGCGCATGCTCGGCGCCGACCACCCGATGGAGGCGCACAAGGTGGACAGCCGCGCCATCTGGGCCCGCGGCCGCCAGGGCGACGCCCGCGAAGGCGTGATGTCCTTCCTGGAAAAACGCCCCGCCCGATACCCCGACACCGTCAGCAAGGACCTCCCCGATTTCTACCCCTGGTGGCCCGACCGCCCCTATGCCTGACGATCCTCCCCCCGCGCCGATGCACCCTGCTCCCGGTATCGCACCCCCCAGCCTCTCCCCCGGCACGGGGGAGCGACTCGGCGAAGCCGAGCGGAGGGGGCCAGCCGACCCCGGTCCCTTCCCCACCGGCTCCGAAGACCCCGCACTCAACGCCCCCCTCGCCCACCTCAACGGCCAATCTCCACCCGCGCCCGCCTGGTTCAGCACCGCCATCAACACCCCGCACGAACGCGCGATGCTGGACGTGGCCGGCGCCGCGATCGAATGGCTCGCCTGGGGCGAACGCGGCAAGCCCGGCCTGCTGCTGTTCCATGGCAATGGCGCCAATGCGGACTGGTGGCGCTTCGCCGCCCCAGCATGGTCAGCCACGCACCGCGTCGTCGCGCTCAGCTGGTCGGGCATGGGCAACAGCGACCACCGCCCATCCTACAGCATCGACCAATATGTCCGCGAGGCGCTTGCCGTGGGCGAGACGGCCGGCCTGTGGGACAACGCCACCCTCCCCACCGTCATGGGCCACAGCTTCGGCGGCTTTCCCGCTGCCGGCCTCGCCGTCGCCCGGCCGGAGCGTTTCGCCCGCGCCCTCATCCTCGATTCACCGCTCTCCCCCTTGGCGCAACGCCCGCCGCAATCCCGCGGTGCGCCCCGGCCACACAAAGTCTATCCCACGCTTGCCGCCGCGCTCGCCCGTTTCCGCTACGCCCCCATCCAGCCCTGCGGGAACCTGTTCATCACGGACTTCATCGCCCGCTCCAGCCTGAAGGAGGTCGACTCCGGCTTCACCTGGAAGTTCGATCCCGCGCTCTGGCACAAGATGCTGCACGGCGAACGCCACGACCTCCTCGGCGAGGCAAAAATTCCCCTCGCCATCCTCTGGGGCAAGGACAGCGTCCTCGCCCACCCCGCCATCATCGCCGACATGCGCGCCCGCGCGCCGCAGGGCACCATCTTCACCGAAATCGAAAACGCCCACCACCATGTCATGGCCGACCAGCCCCAGGCTCTCATCCAGGCCGTCCAACAGCTGCTCTAGAGTCTGTCCTGTTTAGATTGAGGCATACCCGCTGTTTTTGAGGTAGTTGGCGCACTCGTGCGGAGGGAAGGCGTTGAGGAGGTGGCCGATGCGTTTCCATGTTGCCTCGACGGTCCGTTCGGCGGCTTTGCGTAAGAGCAGCTTGAGCTTGGCGAAGACCTGTTCGATTGGATTGAGGTCGGGGCTGTAGGGCGGGAGGAACAGGAGCTTGGCGCCTGCCGCCCGGATTGCTTTGCGCACGGCCTGCCCCTTGTGACTGCCGAGATTGTCCATGATGACGATGTCGCCGGGTGAGAGGGTTGGGACGAGGAACTGCTCGACATAGGCGGTGAAGAGCTGGCCATTGATGGGTCCGTCGAGCACGCAGGGCGCATCGATCCGGTCACAGCGCAGAGCGGCAACGAAGGTCAGCGTTTTCCATTTGCCGAACGGGGCCTTGGCGATGAGCTTGCTGCCACGCCTGGACCATCCCCTAAGCGGGGTCATATTGGTCTTGGCCCAGGTCTCGTCGATGAAGACCAGCCGCCTTGGATCAAGCCGGCCCTGATACTTCTGCCACTGCGCCCGCCGCCGCGCGATCTTCGGGCGATCCTGTTCGCTGGCGAACAGGCTTTTTTTTGAAGCTGTGGCCGGCCTTGCGCAGCAACGACCACACCGTGTTCGGGCTGACCCGGTAACCGCGTTCGGCCAACTCCACCGCCAACCCTCGCACCGTCAAATGCGGGCACTCCTCGAGCCGCAGCAGCATCCATTGCTGCTCGCCCGCCAAGACCCGCCGCTTGCGGCCCCCCATCGGGCGCGAACCAGCACTGCCCGTCTCCCGCAACCGCTGCGACCACTTCAACGCGCTCGCCACGCTCACACCGAACAACGCTGCAACCTCGCGACCCGATCGGCCCGACAAAACCGCCGCCGCAACACGCTCTCGAAGATCATCGCAATAGGCTCGTGCCATCGCTGCCGGCCTCCTGCCCAGCCAGCAGCTTGAATCACAATCATGCCCCCTTGGGAATCCCCCATCGACTCAACCTAATTAGGACAGACTCTAAAGCGTGGTGACGAAGCGCGCGATGCGCTCGCCGACGCGGCCGCGCACGGCGTCGTGGAACAGCCAGTGGGGGGCGCCGGGCAGTTCCTCATAGTCGACGCGGCCGGACAGTTTGCGGGCGGTGCGGCGGCTGACGCCGGCGGTGGTCATGCGGTCGTCGCTGCCGACCAGCACCAGCGCCGGCATGGTCAGGCGGGCGTAATCCACCGCGGCACCGCGCGCGCGGTCCAGAAAGGGGGCGGCGATCTGCGCCAGCACGCGCCCCGAATCCCAGGTGAGGAGGCGGATCGATTCGGCGGTGTCGGCCTCCGGCACGCCATTATAGACGCCGGCGCGGGCCCCGGCGGGGTCGAGCAGGGTGGGCGAGTGCCACCAGCCCCAGCGGCGCGTGACCGTCCACATGGCGCGGATGGCGGCGGGCGAGGTGCCCGGCGTCGCCGCGGACGGCGCGGTCGCCAGCAGGATCAGGCCGGGCGATTGCAGGCGGACAGCCGCGAGTTGCGCCACCAGGCCGCCCATGCTGTGGCCGCACAGGATCGGCGGCCGGTCGAACCTCGCCGCGGCGGCGGTAACGGCGTCGGCATAGTCGGCGAGCGTCAGCATCTCGATGCCGGTGGGCGCGGGCGCGCCGGGGGGAATGTCGTGCATCGGCAGGTCGATGGCATCGCTTTGGATGCCGGCGGCGGCGAGTTCGGCGCGCAGCGTGTCGAAGGTGACGGCGCGGCTCCACATGCCGTGGATGAAAAGAATCGGCGTTGTCACTGGGCGACGCCCGCCGCCGCCAGCGCCGCCACGGTGACCAGTTCGCTGGCGCCGGCGCTCATCGGGACGATCTGCACGGGGCGGCTCATGTTCATCAGCAGCGGGCCGATGACCTGACCGCTCCCCATGTTCTTCAGCAATTTGGCGGCGATGTTGGCGGATTGCAGCCCGGGCATGACGAGGACATTGGCCGGGCCGGTCAGGCGGCTGAAGGGGTAATTCTCCCGCGCGGCGGCGGTCAGCGCGACATCGACCGACATTTCGCCTTCATATTCGAATGGCGGGCGAAGCGCGTCCAGCCGGGCGACGGCCTCGCGCAGCGCGCCCAGATATTCGCCCGGCGGCGTGCCGAAATTGGAGTAGCTGACGAAGGCGACGCGCGGTTCCAGGCCCAGGCGGCGGGCGGCGGCGGCGGTTTCGACGGCGATGTCGGCAAGCTGCTCGCCGGTCGGGCGTTCCGTGACCGCGGTGTCGGCGATCAGGATGGTGCCGGCGCGCCCGGCGAAGATGTGGAAACCGAAGGGCACGTGGCCGGGCGCCGGGTCGATCACCAGCCGCACCTGTTCCATCACCTGATAAAAATGGCGTGTCGAGCCGCTGATCATGGCGTCCGCTTCGCCAAGCTCCACCATCAGCGCGGCGAAGATGTTGCGTTCGTGGTTCACCATGCGCTGGATGTCGCGCAGCAGATAGCCCTGGCGTTGCAGCCGGCCATAGAGAAACTCGACCATGCGCGGCACCAGCGGGCTGTTGGCGCTGTTGTGGATTTCGAAGGGCGAGACGTCGCCGACGCCGATGCGCGCGAAGGCTTCGAGGATGGGGTCCTCGCGGCCGACCAGCACCGGCGTGCCATAGCCGCTGTCGCGCAAGGACATGGCGGCGCGCAGCACCACTTCCTGCTCGCCCTCGGCGAACACCACGCGGCGGTTGCGGCTGCGCGCCGCCTCGAAACTGGCGGCAAGCGCCCCGGCGGTGGGATTGAGGCGCCCGCGCAGCTCGACGCGATAGGCCGCCATGTCGAGGATCGGCCGGCGGGCGACGCCCGATGCCATCGCCGCCTGGGCGACAGCGGCCGGCACGCGCTCGATGAGGCGCGGGTCGAAGGGGGCCGGGATGATATAGTTCGGGCCGAAACTGCGCGCGCCACCATAGGCCGCGGCGACCTCTTCCGGCACCGCTTCGCGCGCCAGTTCGGCGAGCGCCTGGGCGGCGGCGAGCTTCATCGCCTCGTTGATCTGCGTCGCGCGCACGTCGAGCGCGCCGCGGAAGATGTAGGGGAAGCAGAGGACATTGTTGACCTGGTTGGGATAGTCGCTGCGGCCGGTCGCCATGATGGCATCACCGCGGACGGCGGCGACATCCTCGGGCGTGATCTCCGGATCGGGGTTGGCCATGGCGAAGATGATGGGTTTCGCCGCCATGCTGGCGACCATCTCCTTCGTCACGGCGTCCTTCTGGCTCAGCCCCAGGAACACGTCGGCGCCGACCATCGCGTCAGCCAGGCTGCGGGCGTCGGTGGCGACGGCGTGGGCGGCCTTCCACTGGTTCATCCCCTCGGTGCGGCCCTGCCAGATCACGCCCTTGGAATCACACAGCGTCACCTGGTTGGCGGGCACGCCCATCGCCTTGATCAGTTCGGTGCAGGCGATGGCGGCGGCGCCGGCGCCGTTCACCACCAGCCGCACATCCTTCACGTCGCGGCCCGTCAGGTGCAGCGCGTTC